>DAOPLW010000108.1:0-5013 GCA_035391945.1 Oscillospiraceae bacterium
AGTGGGAGCGCGGGACACTCTGATCGTTGAAGCGGACGAAGCGGAAGGCATTTATCTCGCCGCTTTTCCCATCGATCAAATGCGCGATTACCGCTGCCGCGAGGTTCACGGCAACGCATATCGGCATCCGCTTAAATATCACATGCTGATTTCAGAAAACATAGAAGAACCGTTTATCCGGGCGGATCATAGAAATTAGCCGAACAAATGCGCCGGACCATCCAGTCGGGTGCGCTGCGTATCTGTTGTTGCCATATCCGTTTGTTTGTGTCTAAAAAACATGCTTTATGCGGGACTTCGCGTTTGTCCTTATGCGCACCCGCGCCGCCAAAAATCCGCCGGCTTTTGCCGGCGGATTTTTGGCTTTATTGAATTCTTACGTAAAAGCGCATTTGTACATGGGCGGTGCGCGGATCATCATTTCTCTCACGGCGGCGGGTTCGGATGATCGCTTTTGACCGGTATCTTTCCGCTGCCGCAGACGCGGGGACCATCCCGGGCAGTCCTTTCAAAAATCTCGCCGTGACTATTGACAATCCAGGTCGAACGGGTTAGACTATATCAAGGTTTAATAAGTTCGACCTTTGGAGGTGCCGCGATGAAAGCGCCGAAAGTATTTGAAAGCGAATACCGCTTCTGCCTGATCCTATGGGAGCACGAACCCATAAACAGCACGGAGCTTTTCAAGCTGTGCAAGGAAAAACTCGGCTGGAGCAAGGCCACGACATACACGGTCATTAAGCGCCTGTCCGAGCGCGGCGTCGTGAAAAACGAAAACGCCACGGTCACTTCGCTCGTCTCAAAGGATGCGGTGCAGGCCTCCGAAATCGACGAGCTCGTGGAAAAGACGTTCGAGGGTTCGCTTCCGGCCTTTGTCGCTTCGTTCACCAGGCGCAAGGACCTCACGCCCGACGAGGTCGCGGAGATCCGCCGGATGATCGATTCCTACGGGGAGGGCTGAACATGGAATCCGTGTTTCTGAAGCTCCTCAACATGAGCATCACGGCAAGCTGGCTGATCCTCGCCGTGCTCGCGCTGCGCTTTCTTCTGCGCAGCGCGCCGAAGAGCATCCGCAGTTTCCTTTGGGCGCTGGTGGGAATCCGCCTGATTTTCCCCTTTTCATGGCAGAGCGTCCTGAGCCTGATCCCGAGCGCGGAAACCGTCAGCCCGGATATCCTCTACGCCGAAGTCCCGGCGATTCACAGCGGGATAAACGTCCTGAACCAGGCGGTAAATCCCGTCATTTCGGCATCGCTCGCCCCGACCGCCGGGGCGGGCGTCAATCCGATGCAGGTCGTCGCCCACGCCGCCGCCATCGCCTGGATGGCCGGCATGGCCGCGCTGGCGCTCTACGGCGCGGTCAGCTATATCCGTCTGCGCCGCCGCGTCGCGGACGCCGTCCTTTTGCGAGATAACCTCTGGCAGAGCGAAAAGACCGCTTCGCCTTTTGTCCTCGGCCTGTTTCGCCCGCGCATCTACCTGCCCTTCGACATGGAGGAGGAAAGCCTGGCCTATGTCGTCGCCCACGAGAGGGCGCACATCAAACGCCGCGACCACTGGATCAAACCCATCGGGTTCCTGCTGCTCACGGTATACTGGTTCAACCCGCTCATCTGGCTGGCGTACGTCCTGCTCTGCCGGGACATCGAGCTCGCCTGCGACGAGCGCGTCGTGAAAGAGATGGGCGCGGCCGACAAAAAGGCATATTCGGAAGCGCTGCTCCTATGCAGCGTGCCGCACCGCATGATCGCCGCCTGCCCGCTGGCCTTCGGCGAAGTGGGCGTGAAGGAGCGGATCAGGAACGTGCTAAGCTATCAGAAGCCCGCATTCCTAATCATCATCGTGGCGCTGGTTTCCTGCGTCGTCGCGGCGGCGTGCTTTCTGACGAATCCGAAGGAGGAAACGGGCGCTTCCCCCTACCAGTGGACGCAGCGTGTCACGGCTGGGGACGTGGACACCTGCTCCGTGAGCGTATGGGACGAGGACGGCGGGGAATCCAGCTTTGCGGCGACGGACGAACAGCTCGAAGCCCTGATCGCCATCCTGAATACCGTTGCGTCCGACGAGGTGTATACGGGCCGGGGCATTCCGGCCCAGGTGACCGTCACGCTCAGATGCGGCGAGAGCGAGTATCTTCTGCGTTACGGGGGAGACATCGTGGAGATCGATTTCGACAGCGGCACGGCGCAGCTATACGGAGAAGGAATCTGGCAGATTGAGAACGACGCGCTGCGCAATTTCATGAACGGCCTGACGGACGAATCCGGTTCTCCCGCCACTGCCTACGTCTCCCAAAGCTGCCTCTATATGAACCCGCTCAGCTCGGCGCTTCCCGACAGCGAGAGCGGCCTGCGCTATCTTATCGGCGCGGACAGCGTCACGATCATGAGCAAGCAGACCGGCGACGCCGTTGCCGTTTCCTCGCCGGTCGGCTGGGACTGGCAGCCCATAAGCGAAGCCGAGTGGCAGGCGCTCTTCCCGCTTTCCTCCGGGGCGCCGGAAATCGGCGGCTATCAAAATCCCCAGGTGATGGAGCTTTCGAGCCGGTATTACCTCTTCAATATGGACGGCGCGCTGTGGTTCGGTCAATATAACGGCGAGGAGACCGGCATGTGGAGCGTCTATTCGCTGGCGGAGGAAAGCGGCACGGGCGTTACATGGGAGTATACGCCGGCGCTCAGTTCCCGCGTTCCGGCCTTCCCGTTCCGTTTCAGCCTGGCGTACACGCGCATCGAGGCCGCGTGCACCGGCGGACGGCTCATCGGCTTTGACGACTACGACGGCGCGGGATACCCGCAGGGCGAGGCCCTGAGCATCCCGGCGGGCAGCGCGCTTTACTGGTCGCCGGCGGCGTCGGACGCCGACCCGGCCGTCGCCCTGACCGCGCAGATCCGTTTTACCGTTTATAACGGAGACGAGGCGGTTTCTACGGGCGCCGTGTCCATTTCCGGAACGGCCGGCACGGGGGCTGCCGCGGCCACATATAACGCCCTGCTCTCCGAGGGAGACGGTCTGATGCTGATTCAGGCGCCGGATGCCGACGGCGCGCTGATCCAGGCGGCGGGATCGTACCCGGCTTCCCCGGTCGATGGGATCGGCTGGCCGCAGCACCTGGAGGTCGCGCAGGCCGATCTTGACGGCGACGGAGATCCCGAATCCGTCACCGTAACGAAGACGGACGACTTTCTCTATGCGCTGCGTGTGCTGAAAGCGGACGGCTCCGAGCTTTGGAGCGAGGAACTGTCGACGGCGCATGCCGGCTGGGATTCCCTGTTCCTCTGCACGCTGGACGGGAGAGACTATCTCCTGCGCTACAATCCCGCAATGTTCCAGGGCGACTGTTCTTACCGCTACACGCTTTTTACGCTTGAAAACGGACAGGAAAACGTCGGGCGGACGGGCGCGGCCGCGTTTGACGTCAACGGCACGAATCCCCTTAATGTGGATGAAATGACCGCCTTCGCCGACGAGGTGAACGCCCTGTTGGAAAAGAGCGTCCTGCTTCTCAGCACGCAGGGCGGCATCGTGTCCGTCGGTCCGAGCGACGCGTCGGCTTTCATGGAGGACTACGCCGTTCTCTTCGACAGCGGCGCTTCAAACCTCGCTGAAGCGGCGGTCATCCGCGCCGCGCAGATTTACGTCCGCAACGGTTGGGATTTTAATACAATTACAAATTTTTACACGCCCGGCTTCGAGGAGATCGACGCCTCCCGCTTCGCGGGCACGCCGCTTTTTACCACGGACTACGGCGCGGACGGCCCGCTCTATGCGGTGACTTTTGAAACCACGGACGACGCGGTTCTCGGTCCCATAATTCTCTTCGTGGACAGCCACGGCACGGTGTTCGGTTCCTCCGGGCGGGACTGAGAGACGCCGGATCGAAAGCAGGGGGTCCGTATGCCCGTCGATCTGAACCCGGCCGGCTTCCGGCCGGCCTCCTGTGCGGCAAGGGGGCCGCAGGGCGGCGTTCGCCGCGGCCGGCTCCCTGACCGACAGGGAAAAGCATGCGCGCTTCCTTCGTTAACGGCACGGCCCGTTTTCTACTTTTATATCCGCGGTACGGATCCCTACGGCGCGCTCTTTACGGTGCATTCGATCAGCCTCCGGAATACCCCCTCCCCGGCCTCGGCGCGCGTGGAGTCTGCGCGCGGGTCGGACATGCAGGATCCGGCGGTCCGCGCAATCGGACCGCCGGATCTTTTCTTTCCCATTTCGCTATAATTCCTATTTCCCCAGCAGGTTATAGAGCACCTGCGCCATTTCGGCGCGGGTCGTCGTGCCGGCCGGGAAAAGCTCCCCGCCGCTGCCGGAGACGATCCCGGTTTCCACCAGCAGCGTCATGGCCTCCTGCGCATAGGGCGCGACGCTTCCGCCGTCCGCGAAGTCGGACAGCGTTTTCCCGGACGTCCCGGCGGGCAGCTCACCGAGCACAGAAAGCGTCCGGTAGAGCAGCGTGAGCATCTCCTGCCGGGTGATCTCATTGCCGGGCGCGTACATGTTGTCCCCCACGCCCGACGCGATGCCGCGCCGCTTTGCCGCCGCGAGATAGCCGGTGTACCAGGTATCGCCCGCGTCGGAGAAATTGTCGGCCGGGTCTTCATCCGGAGATATTCCGTAAGCGCGCATCATCAGAACAATGAACTCACCGCGCGTGGGCGTGGCATTGGGACTGTAGGTCCCGCCGCCCGTGCCTGCCGTGATCTCCCTTGCCGCAATGAAGTTCACGGCGCCGGAATACCACGCGGTATCCGCCACGTCGCTGAAGCTCACTTTGTTATACGCCACCGCGTAGCCGCTAAAGTGCGTGGTGCTGAACGTGACCGTCCCCGCCGCGGGATCGTAGCGGCCGTTCGGGATCGTCACCACATTGCCCGAGCCGTCAATGTACCAGACGACGATGCTCCCGGGGTTCTCAAGCTCCGCCGCCGTCGGCGTATAGGGAATGCTCACGGTAACAGGCGCATCGGGATTGCTCCAGTCGGTCTCTTCGCCGTCGATGGACAGCGCGAGCCT
>DAOPLW010000109.1:0-5012 GCA_035391945.1 Oscillospiraceae bacterium
CGTTCACCTCATTCTCAGCCGCGAGTGCGTGAAGCTCAGTTTTCGTCAGCTGCCGTTGTCCATGAAGAATTTTCTGCGTATCCTTCAGAAAGCTCACAAGATAGCTTTTGAATTGTTCATCCCCCAGATACCGACGGTCCTCTAATAAAAGCTCCACCTGCCAGCACATATCATAGAGACGGTCGTTCGGCAGCTCCTGCGGCGCATAGCTGTTTGCCAGCTGGCGGAGATACTCCGAAACGGTCAGCTTGCAGCGTCCGGCAAAGCGTTCGATGCGCAGCTTTTCCTGTTCAGTCACGCGTATATTGATGCCGCGTTCTCTTTTGCGAATGCTCATAAAATCATCCTTTCTTCCCTGGGGTTACAGGGGCAAGAGCCCCTTTCGGTCGAAGGACCGTGGCGGTGTGGCAACACAAAGCCTATGCTCGCTACACTTCAAGACAATGTCCCCCGTGTATTGCCAACCTCAGCGGAACCCATAGCTTCAAAAAACATTTGGTCGGCATTTATTTGATCCGGAGAGCCGTCCTCAAAATAATCGACGCTATAGATGAATACCTTGCCGTCATCAAAATACATGTCAAAACCGATATCAATAATCCGGCCTATCGGTATTTCCTTGAAGAGACAATAATTCTGACGCGGCCACGTAACCACAAATATTTTTTCACCATTGTCTAAAGTCAGATAAGAAATCAGGCAGTGCTTTCCCCAACGCTTGCAATCAAGCCTTGCGTAGAAATCACCGACAGTATCTTGATCAGGTCTATGATAGCCCGTCGTATCAAAACCAGACTGGGCAAACAGTCTCTTTGAATAAGCGTGAAATTCCATTTTTATGCCTCCATTATTTTGTGTTGTGACGCTTGTGACGGCTGTGACGGGTTTTCCGCAATAGAGAAATTTCTGTCATTTGCGTCACTGTCGTCATCCCTTTTCAGCCGAATCAGGCGGCTTGTTCCTGTGCGTTTAGTTTGATATTTGATACCGGCGGGCTGCAGAACATCATAATAAAAATGACTGAGCAGCCTGGTTACTGAGCTTGCCGAAGTATAAAAACTCCCCATTTGGCTCAGAAGCTCTGTGGCCGTGCCCGTCCATTCGCTGCGGCTGCTCATGAAATTCACCAGCTCAAAAAGAAAAGCGGGAACTTCTTCATTGCGAAGCTCCTCACTGTTCTTCCGTTCAATCAGCTGCCAGATGGTTCCGTCAAACTGCAGTCTCATTTGCTGATACTCGATATCGCGCCCGGTTGCCAGCAGAACGGCTGTGTTTGCTGAACGCTCGTCTTTGTTTAAGACCAGTGTGGTATCCACGGCGCCGGTAATGCCGGTGGTGCCGGAGACCTGATTGAACGGGTCCCTGCTGTCCTTCAGCTTACGCAGGTGGTGTACCAGCACAACAGCGATGCCGAATTGGTCAGCGATCTGTTTGAGCGCCGAAATATCGTTGTAGTCGCTGCCGTACATTCCGTTGCGGCCATCCGTGCCGTCTGTCCTGCGCACCTTTTGCAGTGTGTCGATAATGACCAGTTTCGTGTTGGGGTATTTCAAGAGATAATCGGTGAGCTGCTTTTCCAGGCCTTCACCGATCCGACCGCTCATAACGGCAAAGCGCAGATTTTCTGTTGCCTCTTCCTTCAGCTGGTAAAGACGATTCTGCACCCGCGCGAAGGTGTCCTCAAGGCAGAGGTACAGCACATCACAGCGCTGTGTCTCCAATTCCCATACGGGCAGACCCTGCGACACCCGCAGCCCCAGCCAAAGCATCAGCCAGCTTTTTCCGATCTTGCCCGCACCGCAAAGCAGAGTGACACCCTGAGGGATTAGGCCCTCCACTACAAATAGTGTTTTTTTCAGCGGTGTGGACAGCAGTGTTTCTGCATCTACGGTTTTTATTCTGTCTGCCACTCTCAGCTCACCTCCTTCTTTTTCTCATCCTCATCGAGAACATAGTTGATAACATTAGGCGCAAAAAAATACAGCGTTGAAATGTACGACACGACCAGCGGGCAACGTGCGGTCAAACAAAAGGTTTCGTTGGGAAGAAAGAACGGTGCCGGAGTCTCAAAAAAAGCAGTCAATGCTTCAGAGGAACGGGAACTGACCGCTGAAAATAAAACGCAGAGGAAGGCCGTCGCATTTGCCGAATTTTCAGGCGACATGAAACCTATGCAACCCGACCTTCGGTGGTTTGCCTATGACGACAATATCAGGAATTTAATCCATATGTGCTGCGCCGGCGAGGGCAAAAGCGAAGTGAAAACATATAGTATCGAGCTGAAAGGAACAGACTTTGCAACGATGGGCGTGAGTACCGCTGCAAAACTGGATGCCGCTGCAGGCAGTCTCGGATTGGGCAGCAGTCTTGACCTGCAAAGCAGGGCGGTCGAAGAGCGCCGTCATAAAATGAGTTTCCAATTGGAATTCTGACAAACTCCAGTTCGCCAAGCGCAGGACGGTTCCGCCTTGCGCTTTTGGAGATCGCCGCGGAAAGAGGCGGCCCCTCCGCCCGGCGCGGGGGAGGGAAGAGATCGAATTTCTAGAAACGCAGCGCCCCCGGCCGCCGGCCGGGGGCGCTGCGTTTCAGTCACCTTCTCTTGTTCTTCTGCTTTGCGAAGTCCCGGGCCTGCTTCATGGCGCCTTTACCGCCGAACATGCTCTCAATCTTTTCTTCCTCGATCTGCCGGGAGGAGAGGCCGTCGTACCGGGCCTCCTGTTTGAGCTTCCGGTAGTTTTCAAGCCGGCGCGCATCCAGCGCGCCCTCCCCGAGCGCCCGGAGCACCGCGCAGCCCGGCTCGGCCGTATGGGTGCAGTCGCGGAAGCGGCATCCGGCCGCGAGCGCGTCGATATCGGCGAAGGAGCGGGACAGATCGACCGACTCCACGCCGAGCTCGCGCAT
Organism: Oscillospiraceae bacterium; assembly: GCA_035391945.1. Lineage (GTDB taxonomy): Bacteria > Bacillota > Clostridia > Oscillospirales > Oscillospiraceae > DAOPLW01. Next base: position 2,902 of record DAOPLW010000109.1, read on the forward strand.
GCCGGGGGTATCGATCACGACGCCGCCCCCCGGCAGAACGATGAGCTCCCGCCGGGTGGTGGTATGCCGGCCCTTGCCGTCCTGCCGGGTTTCCGCCGTGGCAAGAAGTTCCTCGCCCGCGAGCAGGTTGATGAGCGTGGATTTCCCCACGCCGGACGAGCCGATAAAGGACGCCGTGACGCCCGGTTTCAAGTAGAAGCGCAGCCTGTCGCAGGAAGCCTGGTCGAAGCTCGAGGTCGCAACGACGTCCGCACCCGGCGCGATGGCCGCCACCTGGGCGAGGACGACGGGGAGATGGCCGCAGAGGTCCGCCTTGGTCAGTACGACCACCGGCATGGCCCCGCTGTCCCACGCGACCGAGAGATAGCGCTCCAGCCGGCTGGGATTGTAGTCGCGGCCAAGCGCCATGCAGAGGAAGACGATGTCGACGTTGGCGGCGACGACCTGCGTCCCGTGAGCCGTGCCGGCGGCGGCGCGCCGGAAGACGCTCCTGCGCGGGAGTACCCGGCGGATGACCGCGCGGCCGGCGGCGGCGCGGTCCGCCATGACAAAATCGCCCACCGCCGGATAGTCCTCCGCCGAGGCGGCTTCATGCCGGAAGCGGCCGGAGACTTCGGAGAGAATTTCCTCCCCGCCGGTCGCGATCCTGTACAGATCCCCATACTGCGAGAGGACTCTCGCCAGGGAGAGGCCGGGGCAGAGCGCGGCCTGGGCGAAATAACGCTCGTCCGCGCCGTATTTCGTTAAATCGTTCAACGTATTTTACCTCCATTACGTGTTCCGTACGGGAGGTATCATGCAGCACGTTTTATCTTACACATACCTCCCTTTTTACTACAATCTCCGAGCTGTTTGCCTTATTGATCATACATCAGCATCTCCTTTCTTCGAAGCGCCGCGACGGCACCGCAGCCGCGAAAAGGGGTGCGGCACAGAACCGGTACCGTCGAGGCTCTGCAGCTACAATACCATACATTGCCTCGCAAATTTGGCATCGCGTCATTGCCGCCGCGGCCCCGCGGGGGCGGGGCGGCCGCGACAGGGACGGCGGCCGCCCTCCCGCCGAAGGCGGAGGCGGCCGGCATGCCGGGTATCGTGTCCGCTTTGCAGATATGATATCATGCAGCCGGCTGAAACACAATATTTTCGCGGGGGACGGGCTTCCCGCAAAATAACAATGTATGGTATAATGACCGCAAAGCGGTCATTATACCGGTTAATGGCGCGTCCGGCTCCCGCCCTCCGGGCGGAACCGCCGGCGATGCCGGATACCACGAAACGCTCCGCGTTTGTGGTATCATGGCCGCAGGGCGGCCATGATACGCGCAGGTGCCGTCTCCGACGACACGCGCTGAGATTCAGAGCCGCGGCGCGGACCGCGCCGCATGGCATAGGATCCGCTTGATCCGAGCCTTTTCGCTCCCGGCCGGAGGCCGGAAACGCGAAAGATGGCGGGGATACCATGAAAGAAAAACCCGGCCCCGACGGACGGCGGATGAACCGGGCCTGTCCGCACGGCGCGGGAAGACGACGAACCATCGGACGGAAGGCGGCGGGACATGAACATTCTGATAAGCGCATGCCTCATGGGGGTGGGCTGCCGGTACAACGGGGAACGGATGGAGATGGAACGGCTGGGCGAACTCATGGAAAAGCACACCCTCATCCCGGTGTGCCCGGAGGTTTTCGGCGGGATGCCGACGCCCCGCGAGCCCTCCGAGATCCGGGACGGGCGGGTATACGCCCGGAGCGGCAGGGACGTAACGGGATTTTTTGAACGCGGGGCGGAGGAAGCGGTGCGGCTGGCGCGGCTGTACCGGTGCACCTGCGCCGTCCTCAAGGAGCGCAGCCCCTCCTGCGGCCGCGGGCGCATTTACGACGGTACCTTCACCGGCCGGCTCGTAAGCGGCGACGGCGTTCTGGCCGCGCGCTTTGCCGCGGCCGGGATCGCCGTGATCGGCGAATCGGAGATCGAAACGCTGCTGTGACCTTCCGGGACGGAGCGGCGGCGAGCGAGAAAAAGAACGGGACGGAAAGGATGGTCCATATGGTCTTTGATTACAAGAAGGAATATAAGGAATTCTACCTCCCGCCGGACCGGCCGGAACTCA
>DAOPLW010000110.1:0-4999 GCA_035391945.1 Oscillospiraceae bacterium
CCAGCCGCGAGGTCCTCGTCGGGGACGCGGAGATCGTCCTGGCCGGCGGCACCGAGAACATGTCCCGGTCCCCGTATTATCTGCCCCTCGACGTGCGCTACGAAGGCTTCCGCATGGGGGAGAAGGCGGTCCTGGACGCATTCAACTACGTGTCCGGCTTTGACTATGCCCCGGTGAACGGCCGGGCGCCGGAGAAGTGCAACATGGGCCTGACCGCGGAGAATGTGGCCGAGCTCTACCACATCACCCGCGAGGCGCAGGACCGCTTCGCCTTCGAGAGCCAGCAGAAGTACGCGGCCGCGCAGAAGGCGGGCCTGTTCCGGGACGAGATCCTGCCCGTCCACGTCAAGGGCAAAAAGGGAGAGACGGTGGTCGACACCGACGAGCACCCGCGCCCGGAAACCACGCTTGAAGGTCTGGCGCAGCTGAGACCCGCCTTCAAAAAGGGCGGAACCGTCACCGCGGGCAACGCCTCCGGCATGAACGACGGCGCCTCGGCCGTGATCGTGATGAGTGAGGAGAAAGCGAAGGAGCTCGGCTGCAAACCCCTGTGCCGCATCATCGCCAGCACGGCGTCCGGCGTGGACCCCAGGATCATGGGTATGGGCCCCGCCCGCGCGATCCCCAAGCTCCTGAAAAAAACCGGCCTCAAGCTGGAGGACATCGACCTCTTCGAACTCAACGAGGCCTTTGCCGCCCAGTCGCTCGGGTGCCTGAAGGTCCTGGGCATGGAGCCGGGCACCGAGCTCTACAAGCGCGTCAACGTCAACGGCGGCGCCATCGCCCACGGCCACGCGCTGGGCAACAGCGGCTGCCGGATCCTGATCACGCTGCTCTACGAGCTGCGGAGAAGAAACGGCAGATACGGCATCGCGAGCCTCTGCGTCGGCGGCGGCCAGGGCATGGCGATGCTGATCGAAAATTACGATTGGGAGGGTAAAAAATGAACGCAAAGACAGTTTTCGTCATAGGCGCCGGTGCCATGGGGGCCGGCATCGCACAGGTCGTGGCGACAGGCGGCTTCAAGGTCTATCTCAACGATGTGACCATGGACCGCGTTGCGCGCGGCCAGAAGCAGATCACGAACAACATCAACCGGAACGTCACCAAGGGCAAAATGACGCCGGAGGAGGGGACCGCGATTCTCGGCCGCCTGACCTACACGGATTCGTACGACAAGGTCGCCGAGGCGGACGTGGTCATCGAGGCCATCTTTGAGAATCTGGACGCCAAGAAGGCCATCTTCCAGAAGATCGGCCCCATGGCCAAGGAGGGCGCGCTCCTGGCCACCAACACATCCTCCCTCTCCCTGACGGCCATCGGCTCCGTGGTGCCGCACCCGGAGCGCTTCATCGGAATCCATTTCTTCAACCCCGCCCCCGTCATGAAGCTCGTGGAGCTCGTGGTCGGCCTTAAAACTTCTCCCGAGACGATTGCGGACGCGATGGAGTTCGGGAAGAAGCTCGGGAAGGACCCCGTCGTGTCAAAGGACAGCCCGGGCTTCCTCGTCAACCGCTGCCTCGTCGTGATGCTCAACGAAGCCATCTGCCTCTATTCCGAGGGCGTGGGCAGCGCGGAGGACATCGACAAGGGCATGATGCTCGGCTGCAACCATCCCATGGGGCCCCTCACCCTCGCCGACATGGTGGGCCTGGACATCGTCTCGGCCGTCATGGAGTGCTTCTACACCGGCTTCGCGGATTCCAAGTACCGCCCGGCCCTGCTCCTGCGCAAGATGGTCGAGGCCGGCACGCTCGGCATCAAGACGGGTCAGGGATTCTACAAGTACGACGCGAACGGCAAGAAAGTCAAGTAGGAGGCTGCGGAAATGAGTAAGATCTGTTCGATGGACGAGGCCCTCGGCCTCATCCATTCCGGCAACTGCATCGCTTCGTCCGGCATTACCATGTGCGCCGTGCCGGAAGAAATTTTTAAGGCGCTGGAGAAAAAGTTCCTGGAAACCGGAGAACCCAAGGACCTGACCGGCGTCTTCAGCGCCGGCCAGGGCAACTGGGACGACGGCGCCTGGGTCCACCTGACGCATAAGGGCCTGCTCAAGCGCGTGGTCGGCGGCCACTACGGATCCTGCCCCAAACTGGGGGATATGGTCAGCAATAACGAGCTGGAGGCCTATAACCTGCCCCAGGGCGTGATCCTGAGCATGTTCCGAAACGCATACCGCGGAAGAGCGGGCGGGCTGTCGAAAATCGGCCTGAAGACGTTCGTGGACCCCAGACAGGACGGCGGCAAGCTCAACGCCTCCACCACGGAGGACCTGGTGTCCCTCAAGGAGTTTGAGGGCGAGGAGTGGCTGTATTACAAGACCCCCAAGATAGACGTCGCCATTATCCGCGGCAGCATCGCGGACGAAAACGGCAACATATCGCTGGAGGAGGAGATCCTCCCGCTGGATATGAGAACGGTTGCCATGGCCGCCAAGGGCTGCGGCGGCAAGGTCATCGTCCAGGTCAAGCATCTGGCGAAGGCCGGGTCGCTCCTGTCCGACCGGGTGTCCATTCCCGGCAACATGGTCGACGCGGTCGTGCTCTGTCAGGATCCCCTGCAAAACCACCGGCAGGCCTTCGATTATTTCTATGAGCCGAGCATGTCCGGACACATCAACGTGCCGGAGAATTCCATCAAGCCGATGGCGCTGACCGAGAAAAAGGTCATCAGCCGCCGCGCGGCCCAGGAACTCAAACCAGGCTACGTCGTGAACCTCGGCATCGGCACGCCGGAGGGCGTCTCCAACGTGGCGGCCGAGGAGGGGATCAGCTCCAATATCGTCCTCACCGCGGAGAGCGGCGTCGTGGGCGGCATCCCCGTGGGCGGGAAGTCCTTCGGCGCGGTGCAGAACGCGTGGTGCGTGGTGGACGCCATCAGCCAGTTCGATTTCTACGAGGGCGGCGGCCTGAACGTGACCTATCTGGGCCTGGCGCAGACGAACAAAAAGGGCGACGTGAACGTCAGCAAGTTCGGGACCAAGGTCACCGGCTGCGGCGGCTTCATCGATATCTCGCAGACCACAAAGAAGATCGTTTACTGCGGGACCTTTACCGCCGGCGGGCTGAAGATCAAGGTCGGGAACGGCAAGCTGGAGATCCTCCAGGAGGGCCGCAGCAAGAAGTTCGTCAAGGAGCTCCAGCAGGTCACGTTCAGCGGCGAATTCGCCGTGGAGACGAATCAGGACGTGCTCTACGTCACCGAGCGCGCCGTCTTCCGCCTGACGGACAAGGGCATGATGCTGATCGAAATCGCGCCCGGCGTGGACCTGAAGAAGGACGTACTGGGACAAATGGAGTTTGAACCCGTGATCTCGCCCAACCTGAAGCTGATGGACAAGCGGCTTTTCGAGGAAGGACTCATCGATCTGAAAGCGAGCATGATGTCATAAAAAGTAAAAATTAAAAGAAAAGGGAGAGCGTTTCATGGACATTTTGTTGTTGATTCTCGGCCTCGTCATCCTGACTCTGTTGGCGCTGAAAGGCGTTCCCATCATCGTGGCAGCCCTGGTCACCAGCTTATTTGTACTCATTACCTCCGGGATGGATATCTACAGCGGCTTCCTGTCCACCTTCATGCCCGGCTTCGCGGGGTATGTGACCAAGTATTTCCTCATCTTTATCTTCGGGTCCCTTTTCGGAAAGGTCTGCGAAGTCAGCGGCGCGACCGACAGCATCGCGCAGGGCGTCATCAACAAATTCGGCCAGAAGTACGCGATGACGGGTCTCATCGTCGCGGCCGGCATCCTCGGCTTCGGCGGCGTGTCCCTCTTTGTGGCCCTCTTCGCCCTCTACCCCCTGGCCATGAGCCTTTTTGAGAGAGGCGACATCCCGCGCAGGCTTTTCCCGGGCGGCTACATCGCCGGCGCCGCCACGTTCGCGATGACCTCCCCCTTCTCTCCCGCCGTGCAGAACATCATCCCCACGAGCTACCTGGGCACGACCGTTTCGGCCTGCGCCGTCCCCGGCAGCATCGCCGCCGTGTTCATGGCGGTCGCGGTCATCGTCTACATGAACGCCCAGGTCAAGCGCTGCGCACAGCGCGGAGAGCACTTCGAGCCGCTGGAGGGCGAGAACTTCAAGGTCCGGGCCAAGGGCGAGATGCCGAGCGTGATCGTGTCTCTGCTCCCCATGGTCATCCTGATCGTCGCCCTGAACGTCTTCAAGCTGAAAATCGAAGTCTCCCTGCTTGTGGGCATCCTCAGCGGCATCGTTTTCTACTTCAAATATCTGCCCAAGAACGTCAAGGAGATCTGGAAGCACATTAACACGGCCAATTCCGACGGCATCATGGCCATCATCAACACCAGCGCGACCGTCGGCTTCGGCACCGTCATCGCGGCGACGCCCGCCTTCGGCAACGCGATCACCGCTTTGACCGGCCTCGGCGGCAACCCCCTGATTTCCGCCGGTATCGCCGTCACCGCGCTGGCCGGCATCGCCGGGTCCGCGTCCGGCGGCCTCGGCATCGCGGTGCCGATCGTGGCGAAATACTACCTGCCCCTGGGCGTCAACCCCGAGGCGCTGCACCGTGTGGCCGCGGTGGCCAGCGGCGGTCTGGATTCCCTCCCGCACAACGGTTTCGTCGTGACCTGCCTGAATTACTCCAAGACCAATCACCACGACGCGTACATCCATATCTTCGTCGTGTCCGTGCTCATGCCGCTTGCCGAGCTGGCACTGCTCCTGGTCCTTCTCAAGGTCTTCGGCTACATGTAAACAAAACTGGCATTAGGAGGCTTTTATCATGGCATATATTCTGGACGACGTCGGCAAGGAACTCGTCAAAATGGCGCACGACTTTGCCGAAAAAGAAATCAAGCCCAACGTGGCCAAGTGGGACCGCGAGGGCACCTTCCCGATGGAGACCTATAAAAAGGCCATGCAGATGGGCCTGCACTGCCTGGAGATCCCGGAGGAATACGGCGGCGGCGGCGTCGACTACATCACCGTTGCGGCCGTCATGGAGGAGCTGGGCAAATACGACGCCGGCTTCG
>DAOPLW010000111.1:0-4985 GCA_035391945.1 Oscillospiraceae bacterium
GCTCGCCGGAATAGGAGGGGTTGTAGTCGACGAGCACGTTCATGCGGTGGTGTTCGGGCGGGGAGAGCACGACGTAGTCCACCAGGATGCCGGGCACCTGGACTTCCATCGGGTTGAGGCTGCCGCGCCGGGCGACGCGCTCGACCTGCGCGATGACGATGCCCCCGGAGTTCTTCGCGGCCTGCGCCACGGGGAGCGCCTCCGTAAGAAGCGCCTCGTGCTCCATGGTGAGGTTCCCGAATTCGTCCGCCGTGGTGCCCCGGATGAGCGCGACGTTGATGGGAAAGGCGCGGTAGAGGAGTTTTTCCTCGCCGTTGATGGTGACCACGTCGACGAGGTCCTCCCTGGCGGACGGGTTCATCTTGCCGCCTTCCACGCGGGGGTCGGCGAAGGTTTCCAGTCCCACGTGGGTCAAAACGCCGGGTTTGCCGCCCGCGACGGCGCGGAACAGGTGCGTCACGACGCCCTGCGGAAAGTTCCATGCGGGGACCTTATCCGCCGCGATGAGCGCGGAGAATTTTTTGGAGAGGCCCACGTGGCCGCTGACGACGCGGCCGAGCATCTTCTCATATGCGAAGTGGTTAAGCGCGAAAGGCCGCTCCGTGTTGTCCCCGTTGCCGGAGGCGATGACCAGAGTCAGGTTTTGGGGATTCCCGGATTCCAGGAAGCGCTCCTCGAGCGCGCAGCAGACGTGCTCCGCGAAGCCGGCGCCTGCGGCAAAGGCGCTGATGCCGATGGTGTCGTTGTCCTGGACCAGGCACGCGGCCTCCCGGGCCGTAATAATTTTCTGCAAGCTTTCTCTCTCCTTTCGGCTGGATGTCTGCCCGCGCGGCGTCCGCTACAGGGCGTAGCCGCCGTCCACGCGCAGTACGGCGCCCGTGATGTAGCCGGACTCGGGAGCCGCGAGGAAGGTCACGGCGTTGGCGATGTCCTCGGGCGCGCCCAGATGGCCCATCGGGATGCCGGGAATGACCGTCTCGTTGCGGTAGGCGTCCGGCACGTCGCTCATGATCCCCGCGTCGACATAGCCGGGCGCGACGCAGTTGATGGTGATGCCCCGGGTCGCGACCTCGCGGGCGATGTTGACCGACATGCCGATCATGCCGGCCTTTGCCGTGCCATAGGCGACGGTGCCCATGGAACCCGTGATCCCGACCACGGAGGAGATGTTCACGATGCGGCCGAACTGCTGCGCGCGCATGTGGGGCAGCACCGCCTTTGCGCAGAAGAAAGCGCCGAACAGATTGACGTCCAGCACCTTTCTCCACTTGTCCTCGGGATACTTCCAGCTCATGTAGTTCATGGAGATGCCGGCGTTGTTGACCAGCACGTCGATGTGGCCGAAGTCCTCCACGATCCGGGCCACCATTGCCTGGACCGGCGCCTCGGTCGAGATGTCGGCCTCGTAGGCCTTGTGCGTACCGCCGTATTCGCTTGTCAGCTCGGCCGCCAGCGCTTCGGCAAGCTCCGCCATATTGCCCATGTTCACGTAGTTGAGCGCAACGCTCGCGCCCTCGGAGGCGAACCGCCGCGCCTGCGCGCTGCCAAGCCCTCCGGGAGCGCCGGTAATAAGAACGACCTTACCTTCGAATCTTCTCATGCCGCTACAACCTCTTTTTGTCTAGAATTTCGAAACGTGATGCGCATCACTTTCTGATTTATCCCGGATGCAACTTTCGTGCCATGCCGTGGAAGCGTGAAAAACGCTGCGGAGACAAGGACCCCGGCAGGCCGGCCTTTACCTGGGGCGTATCGGATCGTTACAGGACGTTTCAAAAAGAGGGGTGGGAAATTTCAAAACACATCGGCATTTCCGAATTTTTGAGATGGCGTTCCTCCTTAATTGGCAAACGCTTGATGACGCGGGTTTTAAAACCAAAAGCCGCGCAAAAAAGATGAATGGAACGTGGCGTTACATATGTAATGCCACGTTCCATTCATCTTTAAAATATTACGGATAACCAAAGAAAATAAAAGATAAAGACACAAAAATATCTATAAAATTAATGCTTACAATTCATTTAATTTTCGCTCCTCCGTCCTTTTGCGAGAATCCGATAGAGCCGCGGACGCGAGATCCGAAGGAGCTGGGCCGTTCGGGAAAGATTGTGCTCGGTGCGCTCGAGCATGGAGGAGACGGCCTCCCGCTCCAGTTCTCCGATCATTTCGTCCAGCCCCGGCCGCTCCGGGCCCGGATGGTTCGGGGACCGGTGAAACACGCCCGGCGGGATGTCCTGCAGGCCGATGACGTCGGCCTCGGCCGTATAGTACATCTTTTCAAGAACGCTGGAGAGCTCGCGCACGTTGCCGGGCCACGCGTACTGTTTGAGAAAGCGGACGGCCTCGTCCGAAATGCTCTTGGCTCTGCCGCCCTCCTGGCGCAGTTCCTCAAGAAAGTGGGGAAGCAGAATGTCAAGGTCCTCGATCCGTTCCCGCAGAGGCGGCACACGGATGCTCAGAATGTTGAGGCGGTAGTACAGATCCTCCCGGAAAGCGCCCTCCCGGACCATCAGTTCCAGGTCGCGGTTGGTGGCGGCCAGGACGCGGATATCCAGCGGGATGACCTTGCTGCTGCCGATGCGCGAGACCTCTTTCTCCTGGAGGACGCGCAGAAGCTTGGCCTGCATGAAGAGCGGCAGCTCGCCGATTTCGTCCAGGAAGAGCGTGCCGCGGTTGGCGAGCTCGAATTTGCCGACGGCGCCGCCTTTCTTCGCGCCCGTGAAGGCGCCCTCGACATAGCCGAAGAACTCCGCCTCGCAGAGGCTCTCCGGGATGGCGGCGCAGTTGATGCGGACGAAGGGGAAGGGGCCCCGCATGCTCATTCCGTGGATGGAATGCGCCACAAGCTCCTTGCCGGATCCGCTCTCGCCCTGGATGAGCACGGTGGACCGGCTGTCCGCCATTTTCATGATGCCCCGCTTGAGGGTGCGAACGGCCGCGCTGCTGCCCAGAATGGCGTCCACGGTGTACTTCGTGCTTTGAAAGGACTGAAGCTCTTTTTTGTAGTAGTTGAGCTCTCTCTGGAGCTGTTCGCTTTCCGTGGCGAGCTGGAGCAGATCCTGGATGCTCTGGAAGGAGACCATGCCGAATGCGGCGATCGCTTCGCCGTTTTCGAGCACGGGGAAAATGTTGGCGATGCCCTCCTGGCCGGCCGCCGGGCCGTCCACGTAGACGTGGTGGGCGGAGAGCACCGCCTTTTTCGTCTTGAGAACCATCGGGATGCGGGAATTGCTGATAAAGGAACGGATGGGTTTGCCGATATAGTCCTCCGCGTCCACGTGCATGTAAGACGCATAGGCGTGGTTGAGGAAGAGAATCCGTTCCTGCTTGTCGACCAGGATCGTCGGGATGGGCAGGGAAGCAAAGATCTTTTGAAACACGGAGAGGGATTCCCCGTTCAGGCAAAGCTGTTCGTCCGGATTGGCCGCTGCGGCGGTGGTCTCTTTCATGTTAGACGCCCTCCTCCACGGTTGGGTTCTCCCGATTATAGCACCGCATGGCGACAATTGTCCAGTCCTCGTGCATATGGGACGGCGCGCGCGCCGGGGAAAGGGGAGAGGATCTCCGGAAGAACGGCGCCTGTGTGAATTGCTGCGGCAAAAACCGGAACAACAGGGCCCGGATCTACGCATATGCGTAGATCCGGGCCTTATGCTGCTTTTTCTTCTGCGGGATGGCCGCGTTACTTCGGCTCCTTCTCCTTGTCCCGGTGGCGCAGCGAAGCGGGTTTTGTGCCCGCCAGCTCTGCAGGCGCCGGGATCCACCACTGGTACGGCGGACCGTAGGGGCCGTTCTGGATGTTGGAAAATTGGTTCTGAATGAATGCGATAAGCGTCTTGGTCGCGCGGGAGAGATAACCGTTTTTCCTAAAGATCATGCACAGTTCCCAGGTAAACTCCGGCTCAAAGGTGGCGATTTTCATGTCCGGATGGCCGTAATACTCGAGAATCGGCTTCGGAAGGATGCACACGGTATTGCTCAGCCGCGCCATTTCCATCATGATATCGCACTGGATGCTCAGGAAATCGGCCGTCGGCTCGAACCCCGCCTCGTGGAACCGTTCCATGAGCAGCACGTGGGCCATGAAATCCTTGTTAAAGGTAACGATGGGAACATTTTCCAAATCGCGGATTTTAATTTTCTCCTTCCCGGCAAGAAAATGTTCCTTCCGCATGGAAAGGCCGACTTCGTTCCGAAAAATGGGAATTTCGCTCAGTTCATCGCGCAGGATCGGCCGCATGCCGATGGCCACGTCGATTTCACCTTTGATGACGCGGTCCGCCAATCCTACGCCGCCGAATTCGTAGATCTGCAGATCGATGCCCGGGTACCTTTTCCGGAACTCCACGATCATCGGCGGGAAGAACAAAAGGCTTACGATGGCGGGGATTCCGAGGGAGGTGTGCCCGGTCTTCAGCTTCTTGATGTCCAGGATGGACTCGCCCATGATCTCGTACTGCGCGATGATAAGCCTTGCATGGGCGAGAACGACTTCGCCTGCATCGGTCAGGTCAAGGGTCGTGCCGTTGCGCCGGAAGATCTGACAGTCCAGATCCTCCTCCGCCTTTTTCAGCGCTTTGCTCAGCGCCGGCTGCGAAATGTACAGGTTGGAAGCCGCTCTGGTCAGGCTTCCTGTCTTGGCGATTTCCGAGATATAGCGAAGTACACGAATATCCATGCCAACCCCCCCTAAGTTATTGACAAGATAACTAAAACCCCCGCTGAAGCCCACTGCCGGGTATAAACAATTGTTATTATAATCTAAAACTTGAGAAAGTCAAGGTTATACGCTGTAGAAAATATGGGTATTGGACAATTTTTTAGAACGAATCCATAATTTTATTAAGCAAAACGACCGGATAGAAGCTGAAGACCTCGCCGCGCAAGGGGAACGGCCTGTCCGACATCATCGGAGAAATGGGTGAATGGCATGAAAGAAGTGGTTATCGTCTCGGCGGCGCGGACGCCGTTCGGGAAATTCGGCG
>DAOPLW010000112.1:0-4932 GCA_035391945.1 Oscillospiraceae bacterium
TCAGGAGATGGAACTGCGCGAGAAGGGTGGAGGGCTGGTTGGAGGGCCCGCCCACGCCGACCACGTCCCCGCTGCGGATCTTCTCGATCGCCTCAGGCGCGGAGATGAGCTTGGATTTGTAAATGTCTATGTAATCCTTCATGGACCGGTCATCCTTTCCGGGCTGGCGGGCGGCGGCCATCCCCGCCTTCCGTCAACAGAATCGATGCCCCGGCTTCGCCCCGCCTGCGCGGCGGGAGAGCAAAGCCGACGGACAGCAGCGGACGCTTGGAACGCCGCGGTTGCTAGATCATGCAACCGACATGCTCGGGGATGATAAGATCGGCCTCGGTGTGCGCGACGACGTCCTCGACCGTGACGCCGGGTGCGGTCTCCCGCAGGACGAGACCGGCGGGGGTGACCTCGATGAAGCAAAGCTCAGTGACGATGTGCGTTACTTTCTTGTAAGCGGTGAGGGGCAGCGTGCATTTTTTGAGGATTTTGGGCTCGCCCTTTTTGGTGAGGTGCTCCATGGAGATGATGACGCGCGGGCAGCAGGCGCACAGATCCATGGCGCCGCCCATGCCGGGGACCATGACGCCGGGAATGATCCAGTTGGCGACGCTGCCCTCCTGGTCGACCTCCAGGGCGCCCAGGACGGTGGCGCAGACGTGGCCGCCTCGCACGAACGAGAAGCTCATGGCCGTGTCGCAGGTATAGCCGCCGGCGATGACGCTGGCGGGGAGGGATCCGGCGTTGAAGACGTCCACGTCCTCGGTGCCGGGCTCCGGCGTGGGGCCGAAGCCGATGATGCCGTTTTCTCCGTGGAGCCAGAGCTCCACGCCCTCGGGCAGGTGGTCCGCGACCGAGGTGGGGATGCCGATGCCGAGGTTTACAAGATCTCCGCTTTGGAACATCCGCCCGATGCGCGTTGCGATCAGTTCACGGCCTGTCATCATTTTTTCCCTCCTTCTCTCAGACGGATCCAGCTCGGCTGCATGGGCTTCTTGTCCGCTTTTTCGCGGATGAAGACCATGTCCACCAGCGCGGCGGGCGTGCCGACCTGGTCCGGGTCGATGGAACCGAACTCGACGAGCTCCTCGGCCTCGGCGATGACGAAGTCGGCCGCCATGGCGATCTGCTGGTTGTTGGTGACGCCGGAGCGCCAGTATTGGAGGTTGCCCGCCGTGTCGGCCCGCCAGGCCTTGACGAGCGCGACGTCCGCGTGGAGCGGCAGCTCAAGGAGGTACTCCTTGCCATTGATGGTGAGTTTCTGCTTGCCTTCTTCGACGGGCGTGCCGATGCCGGTGGGGGTGAGAACGCCGCCGAGGCCCGAACCGCCGCAGCGGATGCGCTCGGCCAGGGTGCCCTGGGGCACGAACTCGATCTCCATCTCTCCGCTGTCCATCTGGGCGCGGGCGAGAGGGTTGGTGCCGATATGGGAGACGATTGCTTTTTTGATCTGTTTATTTTTTACCAGCCTGCCGCAGCCCTCGTCGGGCTTTCCGGTTGTAATGGCGATCAGGGTCAGATCCTTGACGCCCTTTTCCACCATGCCTTCAATCAATTCGTCGGGCGCGGTAAAGCCGAGAAAATCGCCGATCATAATGGTCTGCCCGGATTCGATTTTCGCCAGTGCGTCCGCTTTTTTCACTACTTTGGAGATCAATGGAATTCCGCCTTTCGTTTCATTCTTTCTTTGGGACATAAAACCGCTTTTTCAGGAGGCGGCCGCCGGAATGTCCCACAGGCGTCCGGCTGCCGTGCGCCCGGCATGCGGGTCGCGCCGGAGGGAACGGCCCAAAGACCGCGCCGTATTGGGACGCCAAGCGGCTTTACCCGGTAAGCAGATCCTCCAGAATGGAAATGGAAAGGGCGATCATCCGGGAACAGTGATCTTTCTGCACCTCGCCGGCCTCGCGCGCACGGATGAGCAGCTCGGGGCAGCGCAGAGAGCCGGCTTCAGCCGTGAAACGGCTCGTGAATTTGTTGGCGAGCGCGGGATCCGCGCCGGCCAAGCCGAGGACCATCAAAGCGCCGGTGACGGTGCCGCAGGTCGAGCCGATGCTCATGCCGCGGCCGAAGCGCGCAGCCATGCGCTTGGCGTCGGCGTGCGTGAGACCGTACTGCTCGGCGAAGGCGCACAGAACGGACTGCGCGCAGTTGTATGGGTCTTTTTCGTCATGGAACAGAGAGAGCGCAAGCTCTGATTTTGTCATGGCCCTGTTTACTCCTCTATTTTGTAGTCGAATGCCGCGTCGCGTTGGCGATGAAAGGCACGGCGGCTGCCCGGCGGGCTGCGGCGGAAAGCTGCGAAGTGTGTCCGTGCCGGGTGCGGGCGGCCTGGCCGAAGGCGTGCCTGAAGAAGCGACGGGGCTCTTGCAGATTTTTGGGGCTGGGTTTTCTGCCGGCGCCCGGGCGGAACGGTTGATTGCGGTCGCCCGGCCGGAAACGGCGCGCGCGGACGCGGATTGCTCCTGCCGCCGCCTCAGATGTTGCCGCCCATGTTCTGGCCGTAAGGCAGGGCGAAGGCGGTCTCATTATCCATCTGAATGAGGTCGTAGGCCATTGCGGCGGTGGCGCCGATGAGTTTCATGCAGTTTACGCGCCGGCCTTTCTCCTGCCAGGTCTCCCAGGGCTTGCAGATGTCGCGGCAGTTGACGGAGCCGTTGGCGGCCTCAAAATCATGGACCAGCTTGTTGTAGCGGCGGTAGTACTTGGCAGCGACCTCGTGGCCGCGCTCCTCGTCGGGCGTGTCCCAGGGGTTGCGGCCCCAGACGGCGCCGTTGGCCAGGATGGCGCCGGAGAGCGCGCCGCAGACATTGCCGGTAAGGCCCATGCCGCCGCCGAACCCGATGACCATGTTGCGGACGCTCTCGTCCACGCCTTCCAGAACGCCCGCGCGAAACAGGGCGTCGATAACGCACTCGGGACAGTTGAGGCCCCGTTTGAAGTTTTCAATGGCCAGATCGGAACATTTGTTTCTCATTTCTTCGCTCATACTGTATTCTCCTTACTCTCAATACGCGCGATGGTCGGACGGGAAGGCCTCCCGCAGGATATCAAAGCGATGCCGCCGCGCTCTCTGCCGGTTCCGGCCCCGGCCGGAACCGGAACCGGCGCGCTTCTGAAAAAGAGAGGTACGGCCGCTCTCAGCGAAAGATTTCTCCGCTGACGATAGGCTTATGGATCCCATCGGAGGCCTTGCAGATCCGGGTAATCCCGGCGTCGCGCACCATGCGTTTAGCGCGGGGCTCCCTCCCGTATGCGTTGTCGCAAGGATCGGAACGCACCCCGCGGCAGCCTGTATGACCGCGTCCGCGCGGGTGGGCCCCGGCTTTGCGGCGGAAGCGGAGCGGGGGTTGACCCAATGTAATCGCCGGCCGCTTTGTAAAGGGGACTCGCCTCTTCAGACTTCAGATCCGGCTCGAACGGCTTGAAAGAGGGATACGACGGTCTCTTGCGTTTTTAGTTGTATACCGGCATTCCGGCATCCTTGGAAAAGGTGGAACACCGCTGCGCTCATCTGCTTTTTCGGATCAGAGGAGCGGATTCCAGGACAATGAGCCGGTCTTACTTGCGGGCCATCTTGGCGGCCTTCTCCGCCTCCGCGGCGATCAGTTCTCTGCTCTCGGCGGCCCGCATCTCCTTGGTCTTTTTGGTCAGGCCGACGACAAAGTAGAGGGCGATGCCGACGCCCAGGCCCCAGGCGGCACCCATCGAAGCGAGGACCGCGCCGGTAACCAGGCCCATGCCCTTTTCCTCCTGTGCCTTAAGCATATCCATGGCGACATAACCGCAGCCAAAGGCCTGCACGAGGTAAGTCAGGGAAAGGCCGAGCGTGTAAATCGGAGAGAAAAAGCTCATGATCGTATAGGACAGCGTTGCAAGGAAATTAAACAGAATATAGGTACCAAGGCCGCTCCAGATACAGTCCATCTGCGCCCGGCCGCTTTTATAGCGCTCGGAGACACTCATCGTGCCGCCTGCCCACAGCGGGCCGCACATCGGGACGTAGGGGGAAACGAGACCCATGATCAGGTTGCGGGCGCCGGCGATGATGTTGGAACGGTTGGTGTTGAACTCGATGAGCTCGTCGTCGCGCTCCTTGTTGGCCGCCATGGCGACGCTCTCGGCGAGCACGAAGTCGCCGAAGGCGATGATGTAGCAGGAGACAGCGACCGGGATGGCGGAGATAAAGAACGAGACACCGGGGAAACCAACGCCGAAGATGGTATAGCCGGAGATGATCTCGCCCCAGCGGCCGAATGGGATGATTCCGTGCTGAATCACCGGCGCGGCAATTTCGCCGACTGCGCTGCCGACCACATAGCCCACGAGGATACCGGGGATCATGCCGAGCTTACGCAGGAACATCAGGAAGGGATTCTTTTTGGCCAGGTTCGCGTACCATTCCGCGTTCATGAGGGCATAGCAAAAGATACAGCCGATAATGATGCTCCACATGTTGGTGGAGATACGCCCGCCGGTTTTGAAAACGGCCATGACGGCGGAGACACCAGAACCCAGGATGATGCCGCCGCGGAGGTAGGTCGGCACGCGGCGCATGACCTTCTTCGCAAGCCCTGTGATGCCGAGGAAAAGAAAAACAAAGGCCATGGTAAACTGGAGCGCGATGATGGCCTGAATGCGCGGGGTCCCCTCGCCGAAGGTCAGCGCCCAGGCCGTTATTAGGGGGATCGCGGGGGTAATCCAGCCCGGGAAAACGGCGTCGCCGAACGTCGGGTGCAAAAAGTAGAGAAGCGTGTTCAGGCTGACCATCAGAATGCCCAGATCATACGGGATGCCCAGGACCTCCTGCTGTGCGGCGATGGCGCCCATGGATACCGTGACGATGACGATGCCCTGGATAGCCTCGGGGAGCTCGATACGGTAATGAATAAAGGGGAGGCGTACCTTGAAAACGCCCAATTTCCAATACGGATGCTCGGC
>DAOPLW010000113.1:0-4929 GCA_035391945.1 Oscillospiraceae bacterium
GCCGAGCTCGAGCATGACGTAGTTGGTGATGTCCACGATGTTGTTGATGGGCCGCACGCCGGAACTGGCCAGCCGCTCGCACAGCCACTTGGGGGAGGGTGCGATCCGGACGTTTTTCACCATGCGCGCCGTGTAGCGCGGGCAGAGGTCCTGGTCCCGGACTTCAACGCGCAGCAGCGTCCGGATGTCGCCGCTCCCGCCCTTCACGACCGGCTCGTGGAGCCGGAGCGGCGTGTGGAAGGTTGCCGCGGCCTCGCGCGCCAGGCCGATGACGGAGAAGCAGTCCGGGCGGTTGTTGGTGATTTCGAACTCCACCGCGTGGTCGTCGAGCCCGATGACGGGGCGGATGTCGTCGCCCGGTTTGCAGTCCTCCTGCAGGATGAAGATGCCGTCCTCGGCGGCGTAGGGGAAGTTGTGCCGCGTGAGGCCGAGCTCCGCGAGGGAGCAGAGCATCCCGTCCGAGACGACGCCGCGCAGCGTGCCGCGGTTGATTTTGACGCCGCCGGGGAGCGTGGAGCCGTCGAGCGCGACGGGGACGAGGTCTCCCTGGGAGACGTTCTGCGCGCCGGTGACGATCTGGCGCGGCGCGCTTTGTCCCACGTCCGTCATGCAGACGAACATATGGTCGCTGTCCGGATGGCGCTCAATGGAGAGCACCTTCCCGACGACGACGTTTTGGATCTCGGCCCCGAGATCGGTCGTGAGTTCCACCTTGGAGCCGGAGAGGGTCATCGCCTCCGCGAACGCGCGGTCTGGCGCGTCGACGTCGACGAACTCGGAGAGCCATTTTCTGGACAAAATCATAACGGTGCCGCTCCTTTCCTAATTGAACTGGCGCAGGAAGCGCACGTCGTTTTCAAAGAAGAGCCGCATGTCCGAGACGGAGAAGCGGCGCATGGCCAGGCGCTCGACGCCGATGCCGAAGGCGAAGCCGCTGTAAACGTCTGAATCGATGCCGCAGCCCTCGAGGACCTTCGGGTGCACCATGCCGGCGCCCAGGAGCTCGATCCAGCCCTCCTGTTTGCAGACGCGGCAGCCCTTCCCGCCGCACTCGAAGCACTGCACGTCCACCTCGCAGCTCGGCTCCGTGAAGGGGAAGTGGTGCGGGCGGAAGCGCACGACCGTCCGCTCGCCGTACAGGCGCCGCACCATAGCCTGGAGCGTGCCCTTGAGATCGGCCATCGTGATGCCCCTGTCCACGACGAGCCCCTCGATCTGGTGGAACATGGGGGAGTGCGTGGCGTCCACTTCGTCCTTGCGGTAGACGCGGCCCGGGGAGATGATGCGGATGGGGGGCTTTGTCCGCTCCATGACGCGCACCTGCACCGGGGAGGTCTGCGTGCGCAGGAGCACGCGGGAATCCTCCGTGAGGTAAAAGGTGTCCTGCCAGTCGCGGGCGGGATGCCCCTCGGGCGTGTTGAGCTTGGTGAAGACGTAGTCGGCGTACTCCACCTCGGGGCCCTCCGCGATTTCAAAGCCCATGCCGACGAAGATCTCCTTGGCCTCGTCGAGGATGATGCTCATCGGGTGCCGGTGGCCGACGGGGACGGGCTTTCCCGGGATGGTGACGTCCACCACTTCCGCCCGAAGGCGCAGGGCGAGCGCCTTCTCCTCGAGATTTTTTGCGCAGCGCTCGAGGGACGCCTCCAGCTCCGTGCGCACCTGATTGGCGAGCTGTCCCACGACGGGGCGCTCCTCCGGGGAGAGGCGGCCCATCTGCTTGAGGACGGCGGTGAGCTCGCCCTTTTTGCCCAAATACCGGACCCGCAGCGCCTCCAGGTCGGCGCGGCTCTCCGTCGCGGCGAGGGCCGAGAGCGCCTCGGCCTTGATCGTCTCCAGCTGTTCTCTTATCATACCGTGACCTCCTAAATGAAGCTTCACGCGCCGCGGCGCGCCGGGATAACCACTGAGACCCGGGCGCGTAAAGCCTTTTTGTCTGCGGCGCGTTCACCGCCGGGCTGCGGGCGGTGCGCGCACCATGATTTTTGCCGTGGTCCGCACAACAAAAAATCCTCCGCCCCCCGGACGAGGGACGAAGGAAAACCTCCGCGGTACCACCCACGATTCGCGGCCGAAAACCGCGCGCTTCGGGCTCTGTAACGGGAGCGGCCCGGCCGCGTCTTTCCCCGCGGCGGCTCACGGGCGAACCAAGCGGCGGTCCCGCGGCGCCGCTTTCAGCCGGCGGCGGCGTCTCTCTGACCGGAACGAAATCCGCTATTTTCCCGTTCAATGCCATTAACGGGACGAGCATACCATACCGGCGGGAGAATTGCAAGATAAAATTGACGCGGCGCCGGGAATTCATTATAATGGAGCCTTGTAATGGACGCGCCGCCGTCCGCATAGGTTAAGGCGGGGGGGGGAGGCGGACCGAGTCCGGTTCCCCCCGCATTAAAGCGGAGGTGGCGGCCATGCGGCGGACAATTCCTTTTTTTCTGGCGATGCTCCTGCTCCTTTCCGGCTGCGGCCGGGGGGACAGGGACGCGGAGTGGCTTCTTTCGGCCCGGACGCGCGCGCTCTCCGCGGCGTGCGTGATGGAGGCGTCGGTGACGGCCGACTACGGCGACCGGGTGTACGAATTCACCCTGTGCCTCGAGGAGGAGGCGCCGGGGGAGGGCATTGTCGCCGTCCTGACGCCGGAGACGCTCGCGGGCGTGACGATGTCCTACACCGCGGAGGGCTCCGCGCTGCGCTACGACGACCTGACGCTGGATACGGGGGAACTCGCCGGGACGGGCCTTTCGCCGATGGAGGCGCTGCCGGCCCTGCTGCGGAGCTGGCGCTCCGGCGCGGTGACGTCCACCGGGCGCGAGAAGATCGGGGAGACGGAAACGGTTCTCGTCCGCTGCGACGCCTCGGAGGATGCGGAGGAGACGGTGGAGCACCTGCTGTGGCTGGAGGAGGAGAGCGGGCGGCCCGTGCAGATGGAGATCGTGGCGAATGGGTACGCCGCGTTTCGCTGCACGGTGGATTCCTTTGAATTGATAGAAAAAGAAGGTACGGAAGATGGAACGGGAGACAATGCGGACGTGGGCGGAAGTTGACTTCGCTGCGCTGCGGTATAATTATGAGATGCTAAGGCAGCTTATCCCGGCGGGCTGCAAATACCTCGCGGTGGTGAAAGCCAACGCCTACGGCCACGGCGCGGTGGCCGTGGCGCGGGAACTGGAGAAGCTGGGTGCGGACTATCTGGGTGTGGCGTGCCTCGCGGAGGCGGCCGAACTGCGCGCGGCGGGCATCCGCGCGCCCATCCTCATTTTCGGCGGGACGGACGCCGCTTTTGCGGACGAGCTCCTGCGCCTGGACGTCACGCAGACGGTCTACGACCCGGACACCGCGGCCGCATACAGCCGGGCGGCTCTGCGGCAGGGGAAAAAACTGAAGGTGCACGTCAAGGTGGATACCGGCATGTCGCGTCTGGGTCTTCTCGCCGCGGCGCCGGAGACGCCGGAAACGATCGCGGCGCTTCGCGCCCTTTCGGGGCTCGAGCTCGAGGGGATCTTCATGCACTTTGCCAATGCCGACGGCGACGAGGACTACACGATGCTCCAGTTCACCCGCTTTCTGGACCTGCTCGAGACGCTCGAGGGGAAGTACGGCATGAAATTTCCCGTCCGCCATTGCGCGGCGAGCGCGGCCATGATAAAATATCCTTGTACCCATCTGGATATGGTGCGCCCCGGCATCGTGCAGTACGGCTGCTATCCGGCGCCGGACGCGGGGATGGAGGAGCTGGTTTCGCTCCGCCCGGTGATGACGCTCAAGACCCGCGTCGTATCGGTGAAGACGCTTTCGGCCGGGACGAGCGTCAGTTACGGTTGCACGCGCGTCCTCGCGCGCGAGAGCCGCGTGGCGGTGCTTCCGGCGGGATATGCGGACGGGCTGCACCGCGTCGCGTCGGACAGGCTCCCGGTGCTGATAAACGGCGTTCGCACGACCGTCCTCGGCCGCATCTGCATGGATATGTGCATGGCGGACGTGACGGACATTCCGGGTGTCAAAGCCGGAGACGAGGCCGAGATTTTCGGCGGCGGGCTCTCCATCGAGACTTACGCGCGTTTGGCCGAAACGATCTCGTATGAGCTCCTGTGCGCCGTGGCGCCGCGCGTGCCCCGCCTGTGCCGGTAGCGGGGGGCGCACGTTTCGCATAGGCTGTTGCAGGGAGGATGATGACCGCCGGGGCGACGGATTTTGAAGCCCCAAGGCGTATAAATCGCTTCGCCCCGTGGGAGAATTAGGTCAGCAGGTTACATAGGTAACCGGCGACCATCTTCCGGCGGAGAGTGATTTCTTTGGACAATAGCGTCAGACGAGGCGACATTTTTTATGCCGACCTCAGTCCGGTGGTCGGGAGCGAACAGGGAGGCATGCGGCCCGTCCTTATCATCCAGAACGACACCGGGAACCGGCACAGCCCGACTGTGATCGCGGCTGCCATCACCTCGCAGACGGGAAAGGCAAGGCTTCCCACCCATATCGAGTTTTCCGGACAGAGCGCGGGGCTCTCCCGGGACTCCGTGGTGCTTCTGGAGCAGATACGGACCATCGACAAGCGCCGCCTGCGGGAGCGCATGGGGCACCTGGACGAAGACATGATGCAGCAGGTGGATTCCGCCATCGCGGTGAGTTTCGGCCTCCGCAGCGAGCTGATTTGACCAAAAGCCCCGCGCACGGCGCGGCGCCGTGCGCGGGGGTGTTTTATCAAACGACCAAAGGAGTACATAATGAAAAAGAACCGCAAACTTCTTCTGACCGTTTTTGCCGCGGCCGTGCTGGTGCTCGGCTGTGCCGGCGCGGTGCTGGCCTCCCAGGGGACCGAGTCCGACCCGCTCGTCTCGCTCAGCTACCTCACGGACAAGTATACGCCGGAGGTACTTAGCCAGGTGGACGAGAAGATCGCCGCGGAGAGCACCTCCCTCCTTACGCAGA
>DAOPLW010000114.1:0-4870 GCA_035391945.1 Oscillospiraceae bacterium
GGAATCGAAACACCCTCCCCTTGCGGGCCCTCTTTTTGGCCCCTTTTTCCGGGCAAGCAGAAAAAGGAACCCCCGGAGGGCGGCCCCTCCAAAAAGAAATCCCTGCCGAGGGCAGAAACCCCTGCCGGAAAACGAAACCGTCCCGCGGACAAGGCCCCGCGGGACGGTTTCGTTATGCCAGCTGGTGCTGTCCTGTGTAAAGCTGCCAGTAGCGGCCCTTCTGTTCGAGAAGGTCCGCGTGGTCGCCGCGCTCAATAATTTCCCCGCCCTCCACGACGATGATGGCGTTGGCGTTGCGGACGGTGGAGAGCCGGTGCGCGATGACGAAGACCGTCCGGTTTTTCATGAGGGCGTCCATCCCGCGCTCAATGAGCCGCTCGGTGCGCGTGTCGATGGAGCTCGTGGCTTCGTCGAGGATCATGACCGGCGGGTCCGCCACGGCCGCGCGCGCGATGGCCAGCAGCTGCCGCTGCCCCTGCGAGAGGTTCGCGCCGTCCCCGGTGATCTTCGTCTGGTAGCCCTCCGGCAGGCGGCGGATGAAGCTGTGCGCGCCCGCGCTCTTCGCCGCGGCGACGCACGCCTCGTCCGTGGCGTCGAGCCTGCCGTAGCGGATGTTCTCCATAACCGTGCCGGTAAAGAGGTGGGTGTCCTGCAGGACGCTCCCCAGCGAGCGGCGGAGGCTCTCCTTTTTGATCTCCCGCACGTCGATGCCGTCGTAGGTGATTGTTCCCTCGTTGATGTCGTAGAAGCGGTTTATGAGGTTCGTGATGGTCGTCTTGCCCGCGCCGGTGGACCCGACGAAGGCGATCTTCTGCCCGGGGTTGGCGTAGACGGAGACGCCCTTGAGGACCTCCGTCCCCGGCGCGTAGCCGAAGCGGACGTCCGTCAGGCGCACGGCCCCGCGCAGGGGGATGAGCTCCTCCCCGCGCTTCCAGGCCCACCGGCCGGTGCGCGTCCCGCTCTCGCCGCCGTTCTCATCCACGGGCACGAGCGTGACGGATCCCTCGTCCGTCTCGCTCGGCCGGTCCATCACGTCGAAGATACGCTCCGCGCCGGCCAGGGCCGAGAGGATGGCCGTCACCTGCTGGGAGATCATGTTGATGGGCTGGCCGACCTGCTTGCTGTAGTTGAGGTAAACCACGAGCCCGCCTAGGTCGAAGCCCATAAGCGCCGAGAGGAGCCCGCCGAACATCGCCGTCAGGGCGTAGCCGATGTTCATGAGGTTGTTCGAGATGGGCATGATGGCCGTGCTGTAGAATCCGGCCTCGGTGGCCGCGGCGCGGTAGTCGCCGTTGAGCGCGCCGAAGTCGCGCTTGGCCTCCTCCTCGTGCCCGAAGGCCTTGACGACCTTGAGGCCGTCGATCATCTCCTGGATGTTGCCGTTGAGCTTTCCGAGCGTCTGCTGCTGCCGCCGGTAGTAGAGGCGGCTGCGGCCGCCCATGACCTTGAATGCCAGCAGGGCCGTGCCGAGCACGACCGCGCTCACGAGAAACAGCAGCGGGCTGAGGAAGAGCATCATCGCCACGATGCCCACGAAGAGAAGGGAACTGGAAACCAGGCTCACGAGGCTCTGCTGCATGGCCATCTGGACGTTGTCCGCGTCGTTCGTGAAGCGGCTCATGAGTTCGCCGTGGGTGTGGGCGTCGAAATAGGAGAGCGGCATGGTCTGGAGGTGGTCGAAGAGATCGCGGCGCAGCCGGTTCGCGCCATGCTGGGCCAGCGTCACCATGATCTTGTTCTGCAGCCACGTCGCCACCGCGCCGACCAGGTAAATGACTCCCAGGCCCAGGATCGCCAGCGCGAAGCCGTGAAGGTCGGTCAGGCCGTTTACGAGGTAGGTGTTGATGATGGGCCGCAGGCGGTAGCCGCCGATGATCGTGCTGGCCGAGGAGACGAGCACGCACACGAATACGAGCGCCAAAAGGCTCCTGCGCGCGGTGAGATAGGGCAGCAGGCGCTTGAGGGTCTTGCTCGCGTCCTTCGGTTTCTGGAAGCCGCCGCGCGCGCCGCGGCCGCCCGGACCGCCCGGACCGGGCCCCATGCCCATGGGCCGGTTGCTTTCTCTTGCGCTCATTCCTGCACCCCCCCCTGCTGGGACTCGTAGATTTCCCGGTAAATGCCGCAGCGTTCCAGCAGCTCCTCGTGCGTGCCCGCGTCGGCGATTTTCCCGTCGTCGAGCACGAGGATCTTGTCGGCGTAGCGCACGGAGCTGATGCGCTGGGCGATGATGATGACGGTGGTGCCCGCGAGGTCGCGCCGGAAGGAGGTGCGGATCTTAGCCTCGGTGGCCGAGTCCACGGCGCTCGTGGAGTCGTCGAGGATCAGGATCGCGGGCCTGCGCAGCATGGCCCGGGCGATGCACAGGCGCTGCTTCTGCCCGCCGGAGACGTTCACGCCCCCCTGCTCCAGCCAGGTGTCCATGCCCTCCGGGAAGGACATAATGAAATCGTAGGCCTCGGCGGCCTTCGCCGCCTCGACGAGCTCCTCCTCGGTCGCGTCCGGCTTTCCCCAGAGAAGGTTCTCCCGGATGGTGCCGGAGAAGAGGACGTTCGACTGGAGCACCATGCCGATGCGGCTGCGCAGCGTGTCGATGTCGTAGTCGCGCACGTCCACGCCGTCCACAAGCACCGCGCCCTCCGTCGCATCGTAGAAGCGCGGGACAAGGTGCACGAGGCTGGTTTTCCCCGTGCCGGTGCCGCCCACGAGCGCGGCGGCCTGCCCCGGCTCCACGGTGAAATTGATGTCCTCGAGCACGTCGTCGCCGCTGCCGCCGGCGCGGTACTTGAAGCGCACGTGCCGGAACTCCACGCGCCCGGCCGCCTTCGGCGCAGGCGCGGGCGTCTCAGGATTCTTGATGTCCGCGTCGGCGTCGAGCACCTCGATGATGCGCTCGGCGCACGCGCGCGCACGCGCGGACTGGACGAAGAGCATGCCGAGCATAAGGACGTTCATGAGGATCTGCGTGATGTAGGTGAGGTAGCTGGAGAGGTCCCCCAGCGGCATCGTGCCGGCGCCCACCATCTGTCCGCCGAACCAGACGACGGCGACCGAGGTGCCGTTTAAGATGACGGTCATGATGGGGAGCATCAGGATGATGCGCGAGAGGGCGGCGAGACCGGCATCGGTGTATGCGTCGTTGACTTTTTTGAATTTTGTCCGCTCATAGCCCTCGCGGACGAAGGCCTTGACCGCGCGGATGGCGGTGAGGTTCTCCTGCAGCGTGTCGTTGACGTCGTCCAGCCGCTTCTGCATAGCCTCGAAGAGGCGGTTGACGCTTCGGAGAAGGAGCCCTCCCGCCACGGCCAGAAGCACGATGGCGGCCAGGATCACGAGCGAGAGATGCGCGTTCATGCGCACGACGATAAAGAGCGAGGCGAGCATCATGACCGGGGCGCGCACGAAGATGCGAAGGCCCATGCCGAGCATCATGTCCAGGACGTAGACGTCGTTCGTCAGGCGCGTGATGAGGGACGCGGACGAGAAGCGGTCGATGTCCGCGAAGGAGAAGGTCTGGATCTTGTGGAACATATGCTCGCGCAGGTTCGCGGCAAAGCCCCGCGCGGCCCGGGAGGCAAAGCGGGAGGCCAGCACGCCGCAGGCCATGGCCCCGAGCGCCAGAAGCACCATGATAAGGCCCTTTTGCACGATGTAGCCGACGTCCTCCGCGGGGATGCCCGTGTCCACGATGGCGGCCATGAGCCGCGGGAGGATCAGTTCGCAGACGACTTCAAACGTCATGAGCAGCGGCGTGATAACGGCGAATTTTTTGTATTGCCCAATGTATGGGGCAAGACGCTTGATCATTCGGATGTCTCCTCCCCCGCCCTGTCGAAATCGGGCGCTCTTCCGCCGATGCGGCGCAGGTTTTCCATCATCCGCGCGAGATAGCCGTCCAGTTCACGCAGCTCTGCATCGGAAAACCCCGCGTACATCGCCTCGTCCACCTCGAGGAAGACGGACTGGCAGCGCCGCACGGCGGCGCGCCCCTCCTCGGTGATGGTGACGCGGTTGCGCCGCCCGTCGTGCTCGTCCGCCTCGCGGCGCACCAGTCCGCGCAGCTCCAGAGACTTAAGGGAATTGGCCACCGCCGCGGGCGAAATGCCGATCCGGTCCGCCAGGACCCGCTGCGACGGCACCTCGCCGGTGCCGCTGCGCCAGAGGAGCCCCAGCATCCATGGGTGCCCGATCTCCGTGAGCCCCGCCTCCGCCAAGCGCGCGCGGATGGCCGTGTGGTGGGCGTGGTCCAGCGCGCGGAAGCGCCAGCGGTTCTTCGCGTCCCTTGAAAATGTCATAGCGTCCGCCTCCTAAATCATTAACTGCTTAATAGTTAATATGCTAACGTATTGTAGTGGATTTCTCTCCGCCTGTCAAGAGGAAAATTGTAAAGGGCCCTTCGCCGAACGAAAAAGAGCCCGCCGGCGCGTTGCGCCGGCGGGCTTGTGGGCCGTAGAAACCCCGGAGACAGGGGGGTGGAAGGCTTCTTCGACAGGCTGCGGGACCGCCGGCGCAACGCGCCGGCGGTCCCGGGATTTCTCATTTCTCAGTCCGGATAACCGTAGCAGAAGTAAATGGTGGTGCCGCGCACGGAATCCTTGATGGCCTTGTAAACGCCCCAGCCATGCTTGGTCTGCGAGGAGAAGAGCACGTTCGCCGGGCAGACGCGCTCGCCCTCCAGAAGGAGCTTCGCGTTGGCGTAAGCGCGCGCGGTCGGCTGTGTGTAGTTGCCGTTGTAGGCCCAGGGGTACTGCCCCTTCTGGTGGAGCACGTCGTAGATCGTGTCCGGATAGCGCGAGCTTGCCACGCGGTTGAGCACGACGTTGCCGACGAGCAGCTGGTGTTCGTCCGTGAGCCAGTCGCTCCCGGCCTCGCG
>DAOPLW010000115.1:0-4841 GCA_035391945.1 Oscillospiraceae bacterium
GGTTGAACCTGCGGATCTGTTCGACCACCTGGTCGCCGCAGATGGGCGACATCAGAAAGTCCAGCAGGAGGATGTCGTAATTCTCCTCCCGGACGCGCTCAATGGCGCGGTTCGGGTCGTTTTCCGTATCCACCCTGTACCCGGAGGCCTGGAAATAGGACTGCAGGGTGAGGGTCATGACCGGATCGTCGTCCAGCGCGAGAATGGAGAAACCGCTCTCGCCGCCGGTATGCCTATTTTTCCTCATGGGTTTCTTCCTCCCCTCCCATCGCATACGGCGTATGTCGGATTTCCAAATTTTCGGTCGGAATGGAGATGCCGAAGATGGCCCCGCCTTCGGGGTTGTCCTCCAGGTACATGGAACCGCCGAACTTGCCGCGCACCACGGCGTTGGAGATATAGAGCCCCAGGCCGGTTCCCTGGGTGCCCTTGCTGGTGGTCATCTCCCGGAAGAGGCGGCTGCGTACGCGGGGGTCCACGCCGGGGCCGGTGTCTTTCACGTAGATGCGAAGGTGCGTCTCGTCCAGCTCGGCGGCAAGCGTGATGGTGCCGCCGCCCGCCTGCTTCTGCGCATAGAGCGCGTTGGAGAGGAGATTTGTGAGGACCTGCACGAGATTGTTGATGTCGCCGTGGAAGATGACCTGCTCCGGGACGTCGTTTTTGGTTACGAGATGGCAGTTGGCGCCGAGCATCTCGTGGTGCATGAGAAGCGTGGAACGCTTGATGAGGTCCATGAGCGAGAAAGCGTTCTCCTTGGTGGTGCTCGCGTTGGCCGCCTGGCCCTTGATGGCGGTAATGATGTCGGACATATAGGCGCAGGCCTCGCGCGTCCTGCCGCACCAGTCCCGCATCTCGCCGCAGATTTCGTGGTAGTCGTCGACGGTCACCTCGGAGTCGCCGAGGCTGTTTTCCACTTCGCCGACGAGGCCCTCCACCGCGGCGGCGCAGCCGGAGATGCTCATGATCGGCGTTTTTAGGTTGTGCGCAAGGCCGCCGACCATCTGGCCGAGGAAGGCCAGGCGCTCCTGCTCCATCATGCGCGTCTGGCTGTCCTGGAGCTGCTGCATGCTTTTTTTGACCTGGGTGATGTCCTTGAAAATCACGATGGAGCCGGAGAACTTATCGCCGACGATGAGGGGCGTGACGTCCACGATGTAGTAATTTTTCGCATAGCTGTCCGTGCGCTGGATCCCGATAGCCTGCTCGAAAGACACGGCGGCCAGGGAACGGCGGCAGGATTCGACGGAGGTCAGAAGATTGTAAATCGGGGTTTTCGCGGCCACGTCCTCCTCGGCCACGCAGTCGCGCAGATAGCGGTTTTCGGCAATGTTGTAGCGCGTGCCGAACACGTCGCGGAACGGGCGGTTGAAGCTGATGACCAGGTCCTTGTCGCTCAGGACCAGGTAGCAGTCGGAAATCCAGTCGAGCACATGCTGCATGGCGATGGGCTTGATGTCGAGCATATGGAACTGGTAGATGGCGATGCCGCTGAAGAGCACCGTCGCGATAAAGCTCAGGGGCGTTGCGGCGATGGAGAGGTTGAGAAAGCCGAGCGTCACGCCGGCGCTCACCACGAGCGGGATGAGATTGCTCAGGGAGAAGAGGAGCGCCTGGTACGTATACAGCCGGTTGTGGTTCCGGATGGCGAACGCGAGGAAAAGAATGACGGCCGCCATCATGCAGAGATAGTTGTAGATGCCGGCCGCATAGAGCCACGGACCGAATACGGCCTCGCTGCGCACCACGGAGAAGACCCGGTAGAAAAAGTGGTGGAGCGGATTTGTCCAGACCAGGACGACCGTGATGGTGGGAACGATGAAAAACAGCTTTGCATATTGCGGCAGATGTTCCCCGCCGGTGACGAACGCGATGGAAAAGCAGAGCGAGAAGACGGGCATATAGGCGCATCCGATGTTTGTAAGCGCGTCCCAGATGTAGAGAAAGGTCGTGTTGTCCGGTGCGGTGAAGCGGATGCCGATGAGACCGAGCATCCAGATCGCGCAGCAGGCTCCGATGCCCATGTACATTTTATGGATGAGGTGCATCTCGCCCCCCACCACGCTGCGGAGCATAAAAGCGAGCAGAGCGATGAGCGTGATGATGGCAATGGTTACGTCGATATCAGAGACCAAGGCGTTCACCTGCCTTTTCTTCCGGCGAGCGGCTGGGAATGAACTGGCGCAGCAGCAGGGCCGGGGCGGGGGAGGGCCAGTGGAACCCGACGGCGTCGAGCGCGGCGAAGGTCTTCGCGGCGGTGGGGCTGATGCGGCCCGGCACCGCGCTCTGCTGCGAGAAAAATTCGACGGCCGGCGCAAGCGTTCCGCCGCTGCCCTCGTGCAGGTGATCGGTCAAAAGATCGCGGAAGTCCGCGTCCGGCAGCACGCGCGCATGCGGCAGCACCGCGCGAGCGAGCGCCTCCAGGCTCATGGGCGAGGGGGAGATGATGTGGTAGGTCGTGTCCGGTGCGCCCGAGAGCGCGACGATCGCCTCGGCGCAGACGTCCACGGGGGTGAGATCGACGAGGAGCGAGCGCGCGGAGACCGGAATGGCCTCCAGCGCGGCAAGCGCGCAGAAGAGGTCGTAGAAACGGTTGCCGACGGGATGGCGCTGGAACATGCCGTCCGAGGCGCGGCCCACCAGCCGCCCGACCCGGAAGACCCGGGCCTCGAGCCCCCTGCCGACGGCGGCGTAGACCTCCGCCTCGCCGAGGAGCTTGGTCTTGGTGTAGATGTTGTCCCGCCAGTTCTGGCCCACGTCGCAGTCTTCTTCGGAGAAGGCCGCGTGGGCGGCCGGCGCGGCCGGGAGATAGTCGCCGGCGACGCTGACGGTGGAGATATGGCTCAGCCGCGCGCCGGCGCGCAGCGCGAAGGCGGCCGCGTTTTTTGTGCCCTGTACGTTGGTGCGCATATGGTTGCTGTCGGCGGCGAAGTGACGTACGTCGGCCGCGGCGTTGACGACCATGTCCACCTGCGCGGCGAGGGCCGCGTGGGCGGCGTCGTCCAGGGCGAAGCGGCGCTTGGCGATGTCGCCGCGCACCACGGAGAGCTGCGGGGCATGGCTTTGCACCCAGTCGCCGCCGAAGTAGCAGGTGAGGTTGTCCAGCAGGCGTTCGCGCGCACCGTCGCGGGTGAGGCAGATGAGGCGGCGGGCGCCGGCGTCCAGAAGCGCGCGGGCCAGATGCGCGCCGAGAAAACCGGTCGCGCCCGTGAGGAAGACCGTTCCGAGCGGGCGCATGCCGCGGGAGACGATCGCCGGCACGCGCGCCGGCAGGCTCTCTTCGGCGTCCTCGTCCGCAGCGGGGGCGGCGCCTGCGGATGCGGGGAGAGGTGCGCCCGGCGTACCGGGATCGTCCTCGCCCGCCGGCGCGGGCGAAAGCAGCCCGGCCTGCGCCGAAAGGGTGGGGTGGTCGTAAAATTCGGTCAGGCTCATGGTGAGCCCGCGGTCGAAATAGCGCGTAAGGATGGAGAGCGCCAGAAGCGAGGTGCCGCCCTGCTCGAAGAAGGAGCGGTCGGGGTCGATCTCCTCACGCTTGAGGGCCCCGCGCCAGATGGCGGCAAGGTCCTCCGCCGTGAGGCCCGCGTCGCGTCCGTCGCCGGGGTCCCCGGCGGGGCTGGAGTCCGCGGCGGGAGGGATTTCCTCTTCGGCCGCCGGGCTGAGCGGGAAGGAGACGACGTTCTGCTGCGGCGCCACGAGGAAGGGAATGGCGTTTCCGGACGGCGAAGCGTCCTCCCGGGGAGACGGGGATTCCTCGCGCTCCGGAACGGACGGGGCGTCGGCTTCCGCCCGTGCTTCCGGCGGCCCCGCGCATTCGGTCCCGGCGGCTTCTGTTTTCGACGCCGCCCGCGTTTCCGGCGTCCAGCCGCGCAGAGCGACAAGGTCGGCCTTGCCGCTGGCGGTGTGGGGCATCCGGTCGAGGATCACGATTTCGGAGGGGATCATATAGGGAGGAAGTGTCTCCCCCAACGCCCGGCGCAGTGCCTCGCCGTCCGGGGAGGCACTTTCCTTTGCGGTCACGAAAGCGCGCAGGGACAGCGAACCGTCCGCGCCGGGGACGGCGATCGTCACGGCCTGCGCCGCGCCGGCGTCCAGGAGCGCGCCGTCGATTTCACCCAGCTCCACGCGCTGGCCGTTAAGCTTGATCTGCGCGTCGCGGCGGCCGTCGAATTCGATTTCGCCGGAGAGGAGCAGACGGCCGATGTCGCCGCTGCGGTACATCACGGCGCCGGGGACGAACGGATCGGGCACGAAACTCGCCGCGGTCTTCTCTTCATCGCCCACGTAGCCGAGGGACAGACATTCGCCCGCGAGATGGAGCTCGCCCCTGGCGGTCGGGAGGGCCGGACGGCCCTTTTCGTCCAGGACATAGACGCGGCAGTTGGGAAGCGGCCTGCCGATGGTGACGCGCCGGGAGGCCTCCTGTCTGCCGCCGGTGACGTAGACGGCCGCCTCGGTGGGGCCGTAGAGGTTCACTACGCTAGCGCCGCTCACGGCGGCGAAGCTGGAGAGCAGGTGCGTCGTGAGCGCCTCGCCCGCCAGGATCAGGACGGAGAGGCCCGCGGCCGCGGCCGCGAAGTCCGTGCTCCCCAGGCACATCTGGAGGCGGGACGGGGTGAGCTGCATGACCGTGGAGCCCGTTTCCCGCAGGAGCGCCGCCAGGCGCCACGGCAGGAGCATCTCGTCCTCGTCGGCGAGGACGACGCACTTGCCCATGCAGAGAGGCAGAAGACTCTCGGTGATGAAGGTGTCGAAAATCATGTTGGTGCTGCAGAGGACTTTCCCCGGAACGTCCTCGATGATCTCCCGGATGCTGGTGCCCTCATACCCCTTTTCCGAGAAGATTT
>DAOPLW010000116.1:0-4820 GCA_035391945.1 Oscillospiraceae bacterium
GCAAAAAGGACGAAAAAACGGCATAGCCGGATTAAATCCAACTATTCCGAATTTTCAGGGATTAGGAAATCCCTAAGTTGCCACCACTTTGGCCGGCCTCTTTTTTATCCCGCCGAAAAGCCGGAGGGGGTTCGGAAGGAAAGAAATCGTGAAAGAAAACCATCAGGGTTGTCTTTCGCGTTCTGTCAGCCGTTTTTGAAACATTTTATGCCGTTTCAAAAACGCTCTTCATTCCGCGAAAAAACCTTTGGCTTTTTCGTGGAATGAAGAGACCGGCTTTGGCCGGTCTCTTTTTATTTTGCCGAAGAAAACCGGAAGTGGGGCGCACGGGAAGGACGCACCGGAGGCGGGACGCCGGGGACGCTTCGCGCCTCCCTTGTTTACTGCGGCAAGTCCCTATGGCCGTGCGGGCGAAAGACGCAGGGCGCGCCCGGAAGACCCGGCGCCCATCCGCTTTGCCCGAATTTTTGGGCGCGGGATAGACAAAAGGGACCGCTTTCCCGTATAATAGAGGTCAAAGAAAGCTCCGCGCCGCGGCGCCCGGCTTCCGCCGGCCGCCGCGCGCACTTTTCCGATCCGAAAGAAGGTGCTTATGAACCATCGGACTATTTTGCAGGCAAAAATCAAAGAATCGGTCCTGGCCGTCATCCCGATCGCGCTGATGGTCTCGGTCATGTGCTTTGTCGTCGTCCCCGTGCCGACGGATCTGATGCTCTCGTTTCTGCTCGGGGCCGTGCTGTTGATCGTCGGCATGGGCCTTTTCACCCTCGGCGCGGAGCACTCCGTCACACCCATCGGCAGCAAGGTGGGCTCCGCCCTGACCCAGTCGAGAAAGCTCGGCGTGATCCTGGCGGTCAGCTTCGTCCTGGGGCTTGCGATCACGGTCGCGGAGCCGGATCTCCAGGTGCTCGCCGCCATTGTGCCGCACATCGACAACCTGACGCTGGTCGCGACCGTCGGCATCGGCGTGGGGCTCTTCCTGGCCGCCGGCATGCTCCGGATGTTCCTCGGGGCCGGCCTGCGGTGGGTCCTGCTCTTTTTCTACGCCGCCGTCTTTCTTCTCGCGTTTTTTTCGGACGCGGACTTCCTTCCCCTCGCCTTCGACGCCGGAGGCGTGACCACGGGGCCCATGACAGTGCCCTTCATTATGGCGCTCGGCGTCGGCGTCGCAAACATCCGCAGCGACCGGAACGCCGAGTCGGACAGCTTCGGGCTCATCGCCCTGTGCTCCATCGGCCCCATCCTCGCCGTTTTGATTCTGGGCTTCCTATACCGGGGGGAAGGCACGGGCGCGGCGGAGGCGGTTTTGTCCCATGCGGACACCGTCGCGCTGGGCCGCAGCTATCTTGCCGCGGTGCCGCACTATCTGCGGGAGACGGCGACGGCGCTCGCGCCCATCGCGCTCATCCTTCTGGCCTTCCAGTTTCTGGTCTTTCGGATGTCCGCGCGCGCGTTTGCCAAGGTCTGCGTGGGAATCGGGTACACCTACGCCGGTCTGGTGCTGTTTCTCACGGGCGTCAACGTCGGCTTCGCCCCGCTGGGGACCGTGCTCGGCGCGCGGCTGGCGGGCCTGAGCGCGAATTACCTCATGGTCCCGCTCTCCATGGCGATGGGCTGGTTCGTGGTCGCCGCCGAGCCCGCCGTCCACGTCCTGGAAAAGCAGGTGGAGGAGATCAGCTCCGGCGCGATTTCGGCGAGGGCCATGCGCCTGGGCCTCTCCGCGGCCATTGCACTCGCGCTGGGGCTGGCGATGGTCCGGGTGCTCACCGGCGTCTCCGTCCTGTGGTTCCTGCTGCCGGGCTACGCGGCCGCGTTTGCCCTCTCGTTTTTTGTGCCGCATATCTTTACCGCCATCGCGTTCGACTCGGGCGGCGTCGCGTCCGGGCCCATGACGGCCACCTTCCTGCTGCCGCTGGCCATGGGCGCCTCCTCCGCCGTCGGCGGGAACGTGACGGCGGACGCGTTCGGCCTTGTGGCGATGGTCGCGATGATGCCGCTCATCACGATCCAGATCATGGGCGCCGTTTACCGCGTGAAGCTCGGGCGCGCGGTGCCGGACGCAGCGCCGTATGGCGATCTGGAGATCATAGAGCTGTGGGGGTGAGCGCGTGAATTTTGTCGTTTCGATCCTGAACCGATCCGCCGCCGAGACGGCGGCCGCCCTCTGCCGGGAAATATCGGCCCCCGTGGTCCTCGTGACCCACGCCCGCGGCACGGCCACGCAGGAGATGCTCGACCTTCTGGGCATCGAGGCGCAGGAGAAGAGCGTCGTCGTGGCGATCGCTTCGGAGGAGCGGACGCGGGAGCTGATCCGGATCGAAAAAAAGAAGCTCTATCTGGACGTTCCGGGCAACGGGCTCGTCGTGGCCGTGCCCATCAAAAGCGTGGGAGGAGGGAAGACCTTGGCATACCTTTCGGAAAACGCGCAGGTCGGGAAGAAGGCCCCCGACATCAATCCGGACTTCGAGCTGGTCGTGGCGATCATCAACGAGGGATACACGGACCAGGTCATGGACCTCGCGCGGCAGGCGGGCGCGGCGGGCGGCACCGTCATCCGCGCCAGGGGGACCGGCTCGCGCGAGTGCGGGAAATTTCTCGGCGTGTCCATCGCGCAGGAGAAGGAACTCGTGTTCATCATCTCCCGGGCCGCGGAAAAGGCGGAGATCATGCGCGCGGTCGTCCGCGGGGCGGGACCGGAGAGCAAGGCCGGCGCGGTCGTCTTCTCCCTGCCGGTCAGCGACATCGCCGGGCTCCGGCTTCTGGAGGATTAGGCGCGCGTTTTTTACCGCGCAGAGCGGCTCAAAATCGGGTTGATGAAACGGGAAAGACAAGCCGACGGTTTTGTTTTACGATTTCTTTCCTCCCGCCGCCCCCGTCCGGTTTTTTCCGCCAGGCCGCGGGAAGGGCGCGCCGGCTCTGCCGGCGCGCCCTTCCTTATTTGTTATTCGCTCACATGGATCACACTGACGGGGCAGCTCTCCTGGGCGCTGACCACCAGCGCCTCCTGATCCTTCGGCACAGGGGAGACATAGGCTTCGGAAAAGCCGTCCACGCCGATGCGAAACACGTTCGGACACAGGCTCGCGCAGAGCCCGCAGCTGATGCAGCCGCTCTGATCGACGGTCGCGGTCATGGGCAGAACCTCCCGTTATTTGATGCGAGGCTCATCCACCACATGCGCGGCAAGCAGGTCCAGCCGCTCCTGCGAGAGCTGTTCCGGATACGCTCTGCGTTTTTTTGTCGCCTGCGGCGCGCCGGGAATCCGTCCCTCCATCGGGAATCACCTCCGGCGTTAGTATTCGCCGGAGAAAACCTTTTTATCGATCACCTTCGCCGTGTAAAACCCCGGTGCGGGCGGCGCTTTGAAAAGCTGGCCGCCGGCGCCTATTCCGCCGTCGCGAGTTTTTCCAGGAGCGCGTCGCCGTATTCATAGGCGCGCAGATAATTGATCGTTTCCTCCGCGAGGCCGAAGCGTTTTTGGACCTGCCCGGCGAAATCGCTTTCTTCCATTTTTTTGCGCACCAGACGGCGAAAATCGTCCATCGTGACGCCCTGAAGCGGGAACCAGTGCCCTACGTCGCCGTGGTTGGAGGCTATGCCGAGCGCATAGCCCTCCGCGTGGGAAATGACCTCGCCCGCCGGGATGCCGTAGAGCGTGCAGAGCATGGCGCACAGCGCCGCTGCGTTGTCATAGACTTTCCCGAAATAATCCGCGGTGAGCGCGGGATCGAACCTGGTCAGGCTTTCGGCGGGCGCGTCGAGCGCCGCCCAGGTTTTCGGTCCGCAGCTCCCGTCCGCTTCCAGCGCGTTGGCGGACTGATACTCCGTGAGCGCGGCGGCGGTCTTCGGGCCGAAAGAGCCGTCCGGGAGGCCCGGATCGCAGCCCTGCCGCGTGAGCTCGAGCTGCAGGCGCGTCACGTCGAAGCCGCTCATCTGCGGCGAGCGGAGCGTGAGCGTCCGGCGGTAAATGAGCCAGAGAGGGTCCGGCTCGCATAGTTCCATGGAAATATGCGTGTTGTTGGCGCTCTTGCCGCTGGTACCGGTGCCGCAGTGCCAGGCGCGGTGCTTCCAGGGCAGGAGCTGCACGGCGCCGGCGTCGTCCACGAAGGCGTGGACACAGACCTGCGTCTCGGTCTTGTCCCAGCGGTCGCGGAAGGGCTTGGCCATAATGCCGGGCGTCGCGGTGGAGTGCACCATCACGCCCGCGGGCGTGATGGTGCGTCCGGACTGATAACAGGGGTTGTTTGTGACATAGTCGACGCGGATATTCATACTGCCTCCTTGTCTCTATCTGTCGCTGATCTGCCAGTCGGCGGGATCATCGAAAATCAGATCATCCACGTCCGCCGGCGCGGTATGCACGGTCTTGTCTGTCTGGTCCATCTGCTGCACCTCTCCAATTCTTGCGGCCGCGCGGAGATGCTCCCGCGCGGCCGTCTTGATTCTTCCTATCAGTATACGCCGCTTTCGGGGGAGAGATGTGCCGGATTCTGACGAGCAATATTTTATGCCGCGGCATACCGGGCTTGACAAGCGGAAACGTGTGTGGTATTCTACTATGGCACCGAATGAGAGGCCGGAGTGGCGGAACAGGCAGACGCCCGGGACTTAAAATCCCGTGGGAGCGATCCCGTACCGGTTCGAGCCCGGTCTCCGGCACCACTCCATTGTAGGCGCCGCGGACCGGAAAGGTTCATATCGCGGGGTAGAGCAGTCCGGTAGCTCGTCGGGCTCATAACCCGGAGGTCGTAGGTTCAAATCCTGCCCCCGCAACCATATTGTGCAAGTAAAAAAGATAACTTGCCGGAAAGCCCAGAAAC
>DAOPLW010000117.1:0-4777 GCA_035391945.1 Oscillospiraceae bacterium
GGTGGACGGCATCCTCGGTACCGGCAGCTTCAGCTGGATCAACGAGGCCATCGAGGAGGCGATGGACGGCGGCTGTCCGCGCTACTTCGGAGACATCGACGCGCCCGTGGAGGAGCTGCCGCGCGTCGTAACGACGCCCCGCTACACCGCTTTCCTCCGGATCGCCGAGGGCTGTGACAACCGCTGCGCCTACTGCGTCATCCCGTCTCTGCGCGGCCGTTACCGCAGCCGCGCGATGGAGGACATCCTCACCGAGGCGAAACACCTCGCGGCCGGCGGCGTGAAGGAGCTCATCCTCATCGCGCAGGACGTGACGCGCTACGGCTCGGACCGTTACGGCCGGCGGCGCCTTTCCGATCTCGTCGAGGCGCTCTGCCGCATCGACGGCTTCCATTGGATCCGGCTGCACTATCTCTACCCCGACCAGATCGACGGCGCGCTCATCGACACAATCGCGCGCGAGGAGAAGGTCGTCAAGTATCTCGACATCCCCATCCAGCACTGCAGCGACCGGTTGCTGCGCGCGATGCACCGCCGCGGCACGAAGGCCGAGCTCGAGGCGCTTTTCGACGCCCTGCGCGCAAAAATTCCGGGCGTCGCGCTGCGCACGAGCCTCATCTGCGGTTTTCCCGGCGAGACGGAGGACGATTTTGAAGAACTCTGCGATTTCCTGCGGCGGCAGAAGCTGCCGCGCGCGGGCGTTTTCGCCTTCTCGCCCCAGGAGGGCACCGAGGCCGCAGCGATGCCCGGGCAGGTCCCCGAGGAGACCGTGCGGCGCCGCATGGAGCTCCTTACGGACATCCAGTCCCGCGTGATGGACGAATTCAACGAGCGCCTTCTCGGTACGGTGACGGAGGTCCTCTGCGAGGGCTTCGACGAGGAACAGGGGCGTTACCGGGGCCGGACGTGGGCCGATTCGCCGGACATCGACGGCCACTTGTATTTCACCGCGGCGGCGGATGTTCCCGCCGGCGCCTTCGTTCCCGTCCGCATCACCGGAGCCGCGGACGGCGACCTTCTGGGCGAGGCGAAAGCCTGAGGCCGCCCCCGTTTCTCCCTACCGACTCACGCGCTTGTCCGGCCGCGGGCGGCCCGCCACAGGCCGCCCGCCCGCTCCCCCGCTTCTCCGGGCCGAAACGCAAGGCGAAAGGAATGGTTCTCTCATGAATCTGGCAAACCGGATCACCCTCCTGCGCGTGGCGATGATCCCTCTCTTTCTCGTTGTGCTCTACGCGGGTTTTTCGGGCTCGCGCTACATTGCGCTCGCCATTTTCATCGTCGCCAGCCTCACCGACTTCCTGGACGGCTATATCGCCCGCACCTACCATCAGACCACCGACTTCGGCAAGTTTCTCGACCCTCTGGCGGACAAGCTTCTCGTCGTCTCGGCCATGCTCTTTTTCGCCGAGAAGGGCCAGATGGCCGGCTGGGCCGTCTTTCTGGTCGTGACGCGCGAGTTCGCCGTCACGGGCCTGCGCCTCGTGGCCGTGGACAAGGGGCGCGTCATCGCCGCGGGATGGTCGGGCAAGGTCAAGACCGCCACGACCATGGTGTGCGTGTGCATCATGCTCACGGATCTCTACCGCCTCGCCCTCGGGCCCGTCACCTTCAACGGCCTGTGCGTCTTCGCCATCGTCGCCACCACCGTCTACTCCGGCGTGGAATATTTCATCCGGAACGCGGATGTGCTGCGTGCCTCTTGACACAGCTTCGTTTTGTTGGTAATATACTGTCCTACAATCGAATAGCGCGATGACCGGAAAGAGTACCGCGAGACGCGCCGCACAGAGATGGGATGTCACCGGCTGAAAGCATCCCGGCGGCATGTCGCGGGAAGTGCGTCCGCGAGCGCGGGGGATGCGGATGCCCCCCGGTTTGCCCCCGTCACGGGCCCAATGAGTGAGAAATAAGAGTGGAACCGCGATTCGTCGCCTCTTGTCTGGACAAGAGGCGGCTTTTTATTTATACTGTTTGGAGGTACCCATGTTTAAGCGTCTTTACGACACTTTGGGCGCGTATCAGAAACGCGACCCCGCCGCCCGCTCGAAGGTGGAAATCTTCCTGCTCTATCCGGGCGTGCACGCTCTCATCTACCACCGCGTGGCTCATTTCTTCCACCGCATCGGCCTACGCTTTCTCGCGCGGTTGATTTCCCAGTGGGCCCGCTTCTGTACCGGCGTTGAGATCCATCCCGGCGCGACGATCGGCCGCCGGTTTGTGATCGACCACGGCGCCGGCATCGTCATCGGCGAGACGGCCGAAATCGGCGACGACGTGCTGCTCTACCAGGGCGTCACCCTGGGCGGCACCGGCAAGGACCGCGGCAAGCGGCACCCCACCATCGGGAACAACGTCCTCGTGGGCGCGGGGGCGCGCGTGCTCGGCCCCTTTACCGTCGGGGACGGCGCGCGCATCGCGGCCAACGCCGTGGTGCTCCAGGCCGTGCCGCCCTACAGCACCGCCGTGGGCGTCCCCGCCCAGATCGTCCGCATCTCCGGCGAACACAAGGACTTCGTGGGCGAGGTCGACCAGGTCCACGTCAAAGATCCCGTGGAGCAGAAGCTCGCCGCGCTCTTCTCCCGCGTGGAATTCTTGGAAAAACAGCTCGACGAGGCCAGCCGAGCGCTTGGAAAGGACGCAAAAAACCATGAAGATTTATAACTCCCTGACCCGGAAAAAGGAGGACTTCGTGCCTCTTGTCCCCGGTGAAGTGCGCATGTACACCTGCGGCCCGACGGTGTATAATCTGATCCACGTCGGGAACGCCCGGCCCATGATCATGTTCGACGCGCTGCGCCGCTACTTCGAGTACCGCGGCTACAGGGTCACCTACGTGCAGAACTTCACCGACGTGGACGACAAGATCATCAACCGCGCGAACGAGGAGGGCATCTCTCCCGAGGCCGTGGCGGAAAAGTATATCGGCGAGTATTTCACCGACGCGCACGGTCTCGGCGTGCACGACGCGACGATCCACCCGAAGGCAACGGAAAACATCGGGGAGATCATCGAAATGGTAAAGCGCCTCGTTGAGAAAGGCTATGCCTACGAGGCGGGCGGAGACGTCTACTTCCGCACGGAAAAATTCGAGGGCTACGGCAAGCTCTCCCACCAGCCGCTCGAGGAGTTGGAGGCGGGCGCGCGCGTGGAAGTCGGGGACATCAAGGAAGCCCCCATGGACTTCGCCCTCTGGAAGGCCGCAAAGCCCGGCGAACCGGCCTGGGACTCCCCCTGGGGTCCCGGCCGGCCCGGCTGGCACATCGAGTGCTCGGCCATGAGCGGACGTTACCTCGGCAAGACCATCGACATCCACTGCGGCGGGCAGGACCTCCAGTTCCCCCATCACGAAAACGAGATCGCCCAATCCGAGGCCGCCAACGGCTGCCCCTTCGTCAACTACTGGATGCACAACGGCTTTCTCAATATCGACAACCGGAAAATGTCCAAGTCCCTCGGCAACTTCTTTACCGTCCGCGAGGCCGCCGCAGCCTACGGCTACGAGCCCATCCGGTTCTTCATGCTCTCGGCCCACTACCGCAGTCCCATCAACTATTCGCAGGAGTCCCTCACGCAGGCGCAGAGCGCGCTCGAGCGGCTCTACACCCTCCGGGACAGCCTGGAGTTCCTCTCCCGGAATGGCGAGGACCGCGGCATGAACGACTGGGAGACGGACTTCGTCGCCGATTTCCAGCCCTTCCGCGAGCGCTTTATCCAGGCGCTGGACGACGACTTCAACACCGCGGACGCGGTGGGCGTCCTCTTCGAGCTCGTGCGCACGATCAACACCGCCATGGCCGAAAATCAGCCCTCGCAGCTCGTCGCGCGCCAGTCGCTCAAGTTCTTCACCGAGCTCACGGACGTCCTCGGCCTCCTGTACGCAAAGAAGACCGATTCGCTCGAAGCCGAGGTGGAGTCCCTCATCGAGGCCCGCCAGGCCGCCCGCAAGGCGAAAAATTTTGCCGAGGCGGACCGCATCCGCGACAAGCTGAAGGAAATGGGCATACTTCTGGAGGACACCCCGCAGGGCGTCAAGTGGAGGAAGGCATAGCGTTTCCTGCCGCGCGGAGCAGGGCGCCCGGACGTTTTTACGTTCCCGCCGCCCGGAAAAAACGGACAGGCCGGACGACCGTCCCGCTTCGGGATGCGTCCCGTCCCGCACACAATTTTACAGAAATACGCTTTTGCCGCGCGGCGCCGCGCGGCCGGACATAAGACGGAGGCGCTCAATTTGTTTACCGGTTTCACCCAGGAGGCCCAGGACTTTCTCTGGGGCATCCGCTTCAACAACGAAAAATCGTGGTTCGAGGCCCGCAAGGAGGCCTATCTGACGCAGGTCTACCGCCCGATGCAGGCGCTCACCGACGAAGTCGCTTCGCGCATGGAGGAGGCACACGGTCTCTCCCTCCTGCCGCGCTGCACCCGCATCTACCGGGACGCGCGGCGGCTGCACGGCCGTGGGCCTTACAAAGAAAGCATGTGGTTCACGCTCCGGCGCGAGGAACAGGACTGGACGGAGACCCCCGTCTTCTACTTCGAAATCACGCCCGAGGGGGCCGAATGGGGCATGGGCTGCTATCACACCGCGCCGCGCGCCATGGCGCGCTTCCGGGCCTGCGCGAAGGCCAATCCGGCGGCGCTTGCGGCGCTTATGGAGCAATTCGCGCGGCAGGACGTCTTCACCGTCTACGGCGAGGACTACAAAAAGCCGAAAGGCATCGCGCCGCCGCCCATTGACGCCTGGTTCAACAAACGCGAACTTGGCTTCACGCATGCGGAG
>DAOPLW010000118.1:0-4776 GCA_035391945.1 Oscillospiraceae bacterium
TGTCCTGTTCGGCGCGTATCTCGGAGTTGGCGATACCGCTTGCAGCGGCTGCGCTTCGCCGTCCGGCCGGACAAGAAGCTCCCGCCCTCCCGGCAGTATGCCGCGCGGGCGGTGATGGACGTTGTGATCGGGGCCCTGGCGCACCCGGAAAAGGCGGCCGCGGTCAGTATTTTCACGCCCTGCGAGATCCTGACGGCGGCGGGACTCACGCCGTATTCGGCGGAGGCGGTCTCCGGATACCTCTCCGGGGCGAAATGCGAAAAAATCTTTCTGGAACATACCGCGGGGGAGGGCGTCCCCGAGACGCTGTGCTCTTTCCACCGGATCTTTCTCGGCGCGGCCCACGAGGGACTTATCCCGAAACCGCGGCTCATGGCCTACACGAACCTCGCCTGCGACGGGAATATGATCACCTTTCCGTTCCTCGGGCGAAAATACGGCATCCCGGGCTATTTCATCGACGTGCCCTACGAGAAGAGCGAGGACGCGGTGCGCAGCGTCGCCGCGCAGCTCCGGGAGATGGCGGCTTTCGTCGCGGACACGACGGGGGCACCCGTCCCCGACGACGCCCTGCGCGAGGCGGTCGGCCGCAGCGCCCGGACCGCCGCGAACTACGGGCGCTACCTCGCCTGCCAGAAGGAGCGCCGCCTCCCGGGCGACCTCACAAGCGAGATGTACGCGGTCTTCATGAGCCACATCCTGCTTGGCACGGAGAGGGCGGAGCGGTACAGCGAATTGCTCGCGCGGGACATCCGCCGGGCGCCGGAAAGCCGCGGCCTGCGGCTTCTGTGGCTGCATCTGGTCCCATACCTGCAGGCGCCCGTACGGCAGCTTCTCAACTTCACCGACCGGGCGTTCGTCACCGCATGCGACCTCGCCTACGAGAGCATGGCGCCCATCGACGTCTCGAGACCCTACGAGGCGATGGCGCGACGAATGGTATATTCCTGCTACAACGGCGGGGCCGAGGGGCGCGCCAGGCAGGCGGTCGAAATGGCCGCGCGGACGGGCGCGGACGGCGTGGTGATCTTCGCCCACTGGGGCTGCAAGGCGACCCTGGGCGCGACGCAGCTCCTCAAGCACGCGCTGGAGCGGGAGGGGCTTCCCACGCTCGTCCTCGACGGCGACGGCTGCAACCCGTCCAACTGCAGCGACGGGCAGACCGCGACCCGCATGGGGGCGTTTCTGGAGATGCTGGAGGCGCGGAAACGATGATCCGTTACGTCTGTAAATATACGCCGACGGAGCTTTTTGCCGGGTTCGGGGAGACCTGCCGGGCGCTTACCGACATGCCCCGGGATTTCGACCTCTCCGACCGCGTTGCGCACGCGAACCTCTGCGGCTTCGGAAAGACCGTCATCCAGGCGGCCCTTCGGGGGGAGGCCCGGGAGCTCGTGCTCGTCAACTGCTGCGACACCATGCGCCGCGTCTACGACGTCCTGCGGGAAAGCGGCGCGTGCCGCTTTTTATTCCTCCTGGACCTGCCGCACAAGGGCGGATGCTGCGAGCGGGAAGCCTTTGCCGGAAGCCTGCTGCGCCTGAAGGATGATTACGAAGCGTATTCCGGGAAGCTGTTCGACCGGGACGCCTTCCTCCGGGCCTTTCAGGCGCCGGAGGAGGAGAGCGGGCCTTACGTCGGCATCCTCGGCGTGCGCGCGGGACCCGAGGTGGAGGAGTCGGTCCGGGCGGCCATTCCGCTCCCGGTCCGGAACCTGACGTGCCTCGGCGGCCGGAGCCTCCCGGCCGGGGCGGAGGAGCTGGCGCGCGCAGACGGCGAGGCGGCGCTCTTTACGGTCTATGCGGCGGCGCTCCTTTCGCAGCTCCCGTGCCGCCGCATGGAGGACGTCTCCGGCAGGAGGCGGCTCTTCGAGGACCCGAACCTGCGCGGCGCCGTCTATCACACCATTCAGTTCTGCGACTACTACGGCTTCGAGTACGCCGAAATCAAAGACCGGGTGGATATTCCGCTCCTCAAGCTGGAGACGGACTACACGCGCGGGAGCGGCGGCGCGCTCCGCACGCGCATCGAGGCCTTCGCCGAGACGCTGGGCGCGCGGCGGGGCGAAGCGGAGAAGCCGGCGCGCGCGGCGGAGGGCGGTTACGCCGCGGGCATCGACAGCGGGTCCGCGAGCACGGACGTCGTGATCCTCGACCGGGAGGGGCGCATCGCCGCCTCTGCAATCATCCCCACGGGCGGCGGAGCCCGGGAGAGCGCGGACACGGCGCTGGGCATGGCGCTTGAGCGCGCGGGACTCAGCCGCTCCGACCTCGCGCGCATCGTGACGACCGGCTACGGCCGCGACTACATCGGCGGGCGCGGCTGGAGCGTGACGGAGATCACCTGCCACGCGCGGGGCGCGCATCACCTCAACCCGGCGGTGCGCACCGTCATCGACGTCGGCGGACAGGACAGCAAGGTCATCCGCCTGGACAAAACCGGCGCGGTCGCGCACTTCGTCATGAACGACAAATGCGCCGCCGGAACGGGCCGATTCCTCGAAATGATGGCGCGCGCGCTGGGACTGTCCCTGGAGGAGATGAGCGCGCTGGGGCTCACGTGGAAGGAAAACATCGTTCTCTCCAGCATGTGCACGGTCTTTGCCGAGTCCGAGGTGGTGTCCCTCGTGGCGCAGAGCCGGGCGGTGGCGGACATCGTCCACGGCCTGAACAACGCGGTCGCCGCGAAGATCCAGACGCTCGTCGGCCGGGCAGGCGGAGAGGGCGAGTACATGATGACCGGCGGCGTGGCGAAAAACCCGGGCGTCGTCCGGGCGATCGAAGCCAGGCTGGGCGTGGGGCTGCACGTTCCCGAGGAGGCGCAGCTCTGCGGCGCCCTCGGCGCGGCGCTCATCGCCCTGGAGTGACGCGGGAGCGCACATGCGGCCGACGTCCTGCGGACGGCGATACAAAAGCGACCAAAAGCGGCCGCCCGAAAGGGCGGCCGCTTTTTCTGTTGTTCAGGAGCGCCGCTTCAGAATCGGCACAGCTTTGATCCCGTCCCCGCATTCCGCCAGCCATGCGGCCACGAGAGCCTGCCCCGCAGGGCGATTCCAGTCCCGCCCGATGTCCGTGTGGCACGCGCGGCCCAGCCCGGCCCGGCTGTGGTGGCAGAAGCGGCACTCGAGCGGCTGGAAGCCGGTGCCGTGGAGCTCGCAGAGGCCGCCGGAGAAAAAATTGCAGCCCAGACGGGAAAATTCCTG
The DNA here is from genome assembly GCA_035391945.1 of Oscillospiraceae bacterium. Classification (GTDB taxonomy): domain Bacteria; phylum Bacillota; class Clostridia; order Oscillospirales; family Oscillospiraceae; genus DAOPLW01. The sequence continues at coordinate 3,201 of DAOPLW010000118.1, forward strand.
CAGCGCGAAGCCCCGTTCGCAGCCGCGGAAGGCCGGGGAGAGGACGCCGAACGAAAAGTCCGGCGCAAGCTCCAGCATCATGCGCGCGCCGTACCCGGCCGCGACGGCCCGCGCGGCCTCCTCCACCGTCCACCAGCCGGGGCGCAGGCAGTAAGCCCTGCAGACGGCGCAGCCGCAGGGCGGCGAAGGCGGATATTTCTCGGCCAGGGCGCGTTTACGTCTCCGCTTCACGGCCGCGTTCCCCGGCGCCTTCTTTCATCAGGCCGCAGAAGAAATCGATGGTTTTTGCCATATAGCGCACGACCGCGTGCAGGTCCGCCAGGCCGTTTTCCGCCATGAAGTACTCCTTCGTGAGCGCGATGCACACGTAGTTGTACTCTTCGGCGAACAGACGCGCGTCCACCTGCCGGATCATGCCGCGCGCGGCCATCTTTTGGATCAGACGCTCATAGTAGTCGCCGGGTTCCCGGACGACGCTCCGGTAGTAAGTCTCGGCGGCCAGGGCGTTCTTATATTTCTCGTTGGTAATGACCATCGCGGCGTTTTCCACCGTCTTGTCGCCGTGGCTGCCGAAGTAGAAGAGAATGTTCCGGAAGATCTCCTCCGGCTGCATGATAAGAAGCATTTTGTCCAGGTCCGCCTCGGAGGGCCTCGACGCGGGCGCTTTTTCCCGGAACAGCGCGAGGAGGGCGTCCAGAATGCCGGATTTCCCCTCAAAATGGTTGTAGACCGAGCTCTCCCGAATGCCGGCGGCGGCGGCGATCTCATGCAGAGACACGGCATCGTATCCTTTGCGCGCAAAGAGGTCCGCTGAGACCTCCAGAATCCGGCCGGTGGTTTCGATTCCCTTTTTCCGCTTCTGAACGGGCCGACGCGTTTCGCTTTCCACAGAACCCACCCCCTACGGCCATAATACTATAAAGTGATAGTATAGTCAATAAATAAACTATTATATATTAGTTTATAAAGGGATGGAAAAAGCGTCGGGAAGTCCTCCGTGCGGGGAGGTTCCCGACGCCCCGCCGCGAAAATCCGCGGCGGGGGGAAATCCGCGGGGCGGGGAAGACCCGGACGCGGCTTTGCCGGCATGTGCCGGGGGAAGTTCCGCGTTTGATTCTTTGCTACCCCAGGGCGACATCGAGAATCATCATGACGAGAAACCCGCCCATGACGCCGAACGTGCCGATGTGGGAGTGCTCGCCCAGGTGCGCCTCGGGGATGAGCTCCTCCACCACCACATAGAGCATCGCGCCGGCGGCGAACGACAGAAGCCACGGCATGAAGGGCGCGATGGCGCCCGCGGCCAAGACCGTCAGGATGCCGAAGACGGGCTCCACGACGCCGGAGAGGCTCCCGAGGAGAAACGCCTTTCCGGTGCCCATACCCTCCTGCCGCAGGGGGAGCGCGACCGCGGCGCCCTCCGGAAAATTCTGGATCCCGATGCCGAGCGCGAGCGCCATGGCGGAGGCGTAGGCGGCGGACGAAACGCCGTGCTGCGCGGAGAGCGCGAAGGAGAGGCCCACCGCCATGCCCTCCGGAATGTTGTGGAGCGTGACCGCCATCACGAGAAGGGTCG
>DAOPLW010000119.1:0-4761 GCA_035391945.1 Oscillospiraceae bacterium
GAGCTTGGCCTCGTCGCGCACGCCGATCTGCCGCAGCTCGATGCGCGTGCGGAAGATGCCCGCGAGGTCCTTAACGAGCTCGCGGAAATCCACGCGGCCGTCCGAGGTGAAAAAGAAGATCATTTTGCTGCGCTCGAACCCGTATTCCACATCCACGAGCTTCATGTCCAGCCCGTGCTCCGCGATTTTCTCCTGGCAGATGCGGAAGGCCTGCGCGGCGCGCTTGCGGTTGGCCTCCACCGCGCGCAGGTCGTCCTCCGTGGCGCGGCGCACCACGGGCCGCAGGGGCGAAACGACCAGCCGGTCGTCCACCTGCGTGTTCCCCTGGGTGCATTCGCCGTATTCGATGCCCTTGGCCGTCTCCACGATGACGCCCTCGCCGGTGGGAAAAGTGCCCTCCCCCGGCGCGAAATAATAGGTTTTCCCTCCGCTCTTAAAGCGGACGCTGATAACTTCCGTCAAAGGAATCTCTCCATTTCTATTGGTTGAGGATCTCCCCGCACACCACCGTCAGATAGCCGACCGTATGGGCGGGGCTCACGTGAAAGGTACGCGCCGCCGCCGCCGCGGAGAGCGCCGCGACGATGCGCATGGTCCCGGCGCCGTCCGGCCCGTCTTCCGGTTCCGCGCCGGCTCTCCGGAACCGGACGAGCCGCGCGCTCAGAAGCGCCGCGGCCTCCTCCAGGAATGCGTCCAGTTCCCCCGGCTCCTTTTCCAGGCGCAGGAAAAATTCCATGCGCCGGAGCTCTCCGTCCTCCCCGAGCGCCGCCAGGAACGCCTCCGCCAGCCGCCGCGCGTTTTCGCGGTCCGGCGCCGGCGCGGCTTCGTCCTGCGTGCGCAGGAGGGTGCAGCGCGAACGCACCGTCGGCAGGATCGTGCCCGGGTCTTCGGCCAGGAGGAGGAACGCCGCGTAAGGCGGCCCGTCCTCCAGCAGCTTGAGAAGCGCGCTCTGCCAGCGCGGATCGATCTCCCCCGCCCGCGGGATCAGGTAGACCTTCCGCGAAGCCTCGTTCGGGCGGATGTAGGCGTCGCGCCGCAGGGCCCGTACCTCGTCCACGGAAAGCGCGGCGTTCTCCCCCGCGACGACGACGTCCGGGTGGATGCCCGCGCGCGCCTTGCGGCAGTTCTCGCAGCGGCCGCAGGGCGCCTCGCCAGGGCCGGTGCAGACATAGGCGGCCGCCAGCGTCTCCGCCAGCGCGCGCTTGCCGCTGCCGCGCGGCCCGGCGATGAGGTACGCGTGTGACAGCGCCGCCCCCGCGGGGGGGCGCCAGAGCGTCGTTTTCTCCATGCTACACCCGCTCGAAGCGTTCCACGTCCACCACGAAGATCGTGGCGCCGCCGACGGTCACTTCCACCGGGATTCCGGAAAAGACGCCGCTGCCCAGTTCGCTTGCGGGCGGCACGACCTGCTTGCGGCTCTTGGAATGCGCACGGATCACGTCGATGGCCTCCTGTACGCGCTCGTCCCGCACGCCAGTCAGGATGGTGGCGTTGGTGGCCAGCAGAAAACCGCCGGTCGTGGCGAGTTTCGTCGTGGAAAAGCGGGCCTTGGTCAAAGCGCGCGTCACCGCGCCGGCGTCGTCATAGTTTACAATCGCAACGATAAGCTTCATGCCCGGCCGCCTCCCTGCTTTGTAAATCGTCCCGTCGGGATCGCGTCCCGCGGACGTCGGGCGCCCCGCGCGGGATGTGGCGTCGCCGCCGGCCCCCCGCGGAAGCGGGGCGGGCGCGCCATAAAATTGGTATCATAGCCGCCTTGCGGCCGGAAACCCGTCAATCCTGCGCATGCATGGTACCTTGTATCGCCGCCGGCTGCCCCCATAAGAGGCGAGGCGGCCGCGGCGGAAATGGCGGCCGGCGGTCCGCGCCGCGGCCTGAATCTGAGCGCGTGCCGTTGGAAACGGAACACGCGCGTATCATGACCGCTCTGCGCTCATTATACCGTATTTTTACGCGGAAAGCGAGAACTTTTTGCGGCGGTTCCGCGCAGCATCCCCGGCGGCGCGGATCCCGTTTTCTGTCCCGACGGTTCCGGTGCTTTGCGGCAGCGCGAAAGAACGCACCCCCGCGGCGCCGCCGCGGGGGTGTGTTTCGATTACGTTAATTCAGAAACGGTCTTTCAGGGAGGGCAGAATGGTCACGAACTTGACCGAGTAGAGATCGCACATCACATAATTGTCCGAACAGATGTCGTGCAGAACGAAATAATTGATCCCCACGGCGTGGATGACGCCCACCTTGTCGAAGTACTGGTTGGTCCCGATAATAAATTCGGCTCTTACGTTTTGTCCGATGTTGCTGGCGAGGTAGTAGGGTATGTAGCCTTTTTCCGCAACGGGGGGCGGCCCCTCGCTGATTGCCATGGAGACGTCGCTTCCCTGCTGCCGGCTCTCCGCCCGGCCCGCCGGGGTCTCCCCCGTCTGCCCGCCGGACGTCGCCGGCGTCGCGGCGGTCGTATCCCGTCTTGTCGCGGATGGCGCGCTGCCGGGCGAGCGTGCCGCCGGGCGGCTCGAACCGGTATTCGGATCGAGCACCCGGTTGCCGACCCAACTGATGCTGCTGTTCATATTGAGCTTTCCCTCCGATCATTCAAGTATCCGCATAGGCGGCAGTGGGGCTGAAAAAACAGTGCTGATTGATTCTCGTAAACCAGTACCCCGTCTTGTTGTAGGGGAAAAACGGGGGACAGTCCGGCGCGAAGGGATTCATAAACCACAGGCACCGGGAGCCGACGCCGTTGAGGACACCGCCGCTTAAGGCCCAGTCGGCAATTTCATAGTGGATGTTTTCAGGCGTCGTCACCCAGACGTTCTGCGTGTGCGGCTGGCCCCCGATGGTGGTTTTATAGCACGCGAACTGGCAGGTCTGCTCGATCGCCCTGCGCGGGTCCCCCTGCACCGTCCTGCTGTACTCTCCGTTCGGCACTCTGACGCGGTTCATGACGATGGTGGCGACCGCGCGCATTCCGTCCGCGCCCTCGCCGCCCGCCTCGCACTTGATGAGCCGCGCGAATAATTCCCTTGTGTCCACAGGCTTCACCTCGTTATCAATCTATTCGCCGTGCCCGGATTTGCTACAACGCGAAGGAAATACTCCCCGGGCGGGTCTTTTCGCGCGGTTTTTCCGCGCAAACCGCCGCGGCGGCTCTTTGCCGCCGCAGGGGAAAAACAGCTTCCGATCCCTCGGAGGCGCGGGAACGCGCAGTGCCCGTCCGAAACCGGACGGGCACTGCGCGTGTGAAGGGGTAAGTCTACCCATATTAAAAATTGGGTAGGGAAGGGGTATCAAACTCTGACGGGCTGACGAGTCCCGGCGGAGACAAAAAGGGAAAAGGGGAAAATAGGGAATAGAAGAAAAATATCAGGTCGGGCTCCGAAGCCCGCGCCGTATTGCTGCAAATACGGCAGGCTCGCGCCATTTGGAAAATTCAGGCGATGACCATGAGGTGCCACATCTGCTCGCTGACCACGGTGCCGTTCTGGTTCAGGACGGACACCTTGGCGTCGACGATGCCGCGGCCCGGCTTTTTGGCCAGACGCTTCTCCACGGGCTCGATGACACAGTGGATGGTGTCGCCGGGTTTGACGGGGGCGGTCCACTTGACGTCCGCGCCCATGAAGCCGATGACGACTCCGTCGGTGACGCCGGACTGGTTGACAAGGCCCGTCGTGACCGCGAAGGTCAGAGCGCCGTGGGCGATGCGGGTCTTATGGATGGTGTTCTTCGCATACTCCTCGTCCGTATGGAGGGGGTTGTAGTCGCCGGAGAGGCCGGCAAAGCTGACGACATCCGCCTCGGTGATGGTCCTGGCGACGGTCTCGTACTTCTCGCCGATGACCCATTCGTCGTATTTCTTACCTTTGCACTGCATGCTTTACACTCCTTATTTATTATTTTGCGAGCAGCTGCCCGGAAATGACCACGCGCTGGATCTGGTTGGTGCCCTCGAAAATCTGGAAGATCTTGGCGTCGCGCAGAAGCTTCTCCACCGGGTACTCGCGGCTGTAGCCGTAGCCGGCGAGGATCTGGAGCGACTCGCCGGAGACCTGGAAGGCCACGTCGCCCGCGTAGCACTTGGCGATGGCCGCCTCGCGGCTGAAGGGTTTTTTGGCCGCGGCCAGCGTCAGCGCGTGGACCACCATCTGGCGGGCCGTCTCCACGGCGATGTCCATATCGGCCAGCATGAACTGGATGGCCTCCAGCCGGGCGATGGGCTTGCCGAAGCAGACCCGCGCCTTGGCGTAGGCGACCGCCTCGTCCAGCGCGCGCTGCGCGATGCCCACGGCGATGGAGCCCACGAACGGGCGGGCCAGGTCCAGCGTCTGCATGGCGAACTTGAAGCCCTCGCCCTCGCGGCCGAGCAGGTGGTCGGCGGGAATGCGGACGTTGTCGAAGACCAGCTCGGTCGTGTTGGAGGTCCGGATGCCCATCTTGTCCTCTTCCTTGCCCACCGTAAAGCCCGCGCGGCTGCGCTCGACCAGGAAGGCGGAGAGGCCCTTGAGGCCCTTGGACGGGTCGGTGTTGGCGAAAACCACGAAGATATCCGCCACGCCGCCGTTCGTGATGAAGCACTTGGTCCCGTTGATGACGTACGCGTCGCCGTCCTTCACGGCGGTCGTGCGGCACGCGCCGGCGTCGGAGCCCGCGCCCGCCTCGGTCAGCGCGAAGGCGCCGAAGCCGCCGGGGACGACGAAGTCCGCGAAGAGCTTGATCTGCTCGGGGGTGCCGTGCATCAGCACGGGCTTGAGGCCCAGGCTGATG
>DAOPLW010000120.1:0-4753 GCA_035391945.1 Oscillospiraceae bacterium
TTTCCGGTTCCACCATGCTCTCCAGCGTCACGCCCCGCTCGAAGGCCAGCGCCTCAAAGGGCAGCGTGCAGCTTAAAACGAGGTCGCTGAAATTGACGCGCGAACGCGGCGCGGGCGCGCGGCCGTCGTCCGAGCGCGCGAGGAAGAGCATGTCCTCCACGAGCCCTTTCATGCGTTCGGCCTCCGCGCGGGTGTTTTCCACCCACTTGCTCTGCTCCCCGATGGTATCCGCGCGGTGGGAGAGCAGAATGCCCGTGTTGGCAAGGATGACCGTGAGCGGCGTCTTGAGCTCGTGCGAGGCGTCCGCCACGAAGCGGCGCTGCTGCTCCCAGGCCCGCTCCACCGGCGCAAGGGCCAGCTTCGAGAGAAAGAGGCTGATGCCGTAAAAGGCCGCGAGGGCCAGAACAAAAACCCCGAGCGAGGTCAGAATCAGGTTTCGCATGCTCCGCTGCTGCGCCGAGAGGTCGTAGAAGGCGATCTTGGTCCCGTCGGGTGTCGTCCGCATCAGAAAGCGCAGGTCGAGGCTCCCCAGTTTTCCGCTGGTCTCCCCCGTGGCGAGCGCCGCCTTGGCGGCCTCTTCGGCCAGTTCGTCGTCCACCTCGAGCCCCTGCCCCGTCACCGAAACGACCGCGCCGTCCTCATCCACCAGCACGACGAATGTGGTCTGCCACGGCGCTTCGCTGCTTCCGTCCGGTACGCGCCGGTCGTTTAGCCCCAGCTTGGGCGGCTGCGCGAGCGTCTGCCGGTCGAGCGCGAGCTCCAGCGTCTGCAGACCCTCGCTCTCCGCCTGCCGGTAGTCAGAATAGCACAGGACGGAAAACACGATGAGCAGCACCAGCGCCACGAGCGACATATTGATGAGCACGAACTTTCGCCGCAGGTTTTTAATCATCGGCCACCTCCAGACGGTAACCCACCTTCCGCTGCGTGCCGATAAGGACGCGGGAGCCGAGGAAGAAGAGCTTCTTCCTTAAAAACGAAATGTACGCCTCGACATTGTTGTCCTCCGCGCCGGATTCCATTCCCCAGACTTTTGTGATAAGCTCCTCCTTGGGGACGACGGAATTGGGATTGGACATCAGAATCCGCATAACCTCGAACTCCTTGAATCCCAGATGTACGTTCTTTTCGCCGCGCGAGAGGTCGTAGCTCGCCAGGCTCAGCGTCACGTCGTCGTAGCGCAGCTCCTCGAGCGCCATGTCCCCCTGCCGGCGGGAGAGCGCCCGCACACGCGCGAGCAGCTCCTCCGGCGCGAAGGGTTTCGTCATATAATCGTCCGCGCCGCAGTCAAGACCCGCCACGCGGTCCGAGACCTCGCCCCTGGCGGTAAGCATCAGAATGGGCGTCATGATCTTTTTCCGGCGCAGTTCCCGCGCGACGTCGAAGCCGTTTCGTTTCGGCAGCATCACGTCCAGTACGATCACGTCGTACTGGTTCGTCGCCGCATAGTCCAGGCCGTCGGCCCCGTCGTGCACCACGTCGGTGAGATATTTCTGTTCGCGCATGATCTGTCCGAGCGCGTCCGCCAAACGCGGCTCATCTTCCACAATCAGGATCCGCATTGTCTCCAGCTCCTCATGTATTCCTTATTTTTTATAATATCACATTTTTCGCATTGAGTGTAGCATTTGTAACTGAAATTACTCTGAAGCATACTTTTCAGTGTAATTTCAGGTACCTGCGTTATGATGGCTGCAGCAAAAAACAAAGGAGGTCCTTCCTATGGCGAAGAACCGGGACGTGTTCCGACGCTACGAAAAGAAATATATCCTCGACGAGGCGCAGTACCTGGCGCTGCGGCGCGCGCTTATGGATCATATGCACGAGGACGAGTACGGCCTGGGGACCGTCGTGAGCCTCTATTACGACACCGCCGATTTTACGCTCATCCGCGCGTCCATCGAACGGCCCGTCTACAAGGAAAAGCTGCGCCTACGCAGCTACGGCACCCCGAACGATTCGGACACCGTTTTTATCGAGCTCAAAAAGAAATACAGGGGCGTCGTCTTCAAGCGCCGCTTCGGTGTCTCTCTGGAAGAAGCCCGCCGGTACCTGGCCGGCGGTTCCGTCCCGGCGGTTTCCCCCGAGGAAACCCAGATCGTCCGGGAGACCGACTGGTTTCTCGCCACCCACGACGTGGAGCCAAAGTCCGTTATCTCCTGTGACCGGCGGGCGCTCGTCGGAAACGACGACGCGGAGCTGCGCATCACGTTCGACCGCTCTCTGCGCTGGCGCAAGACGCAACTCGACCTCGCCTTCGGCGACTGGGGCGCACCGCTTCTTCCCGGCGGCACCGTCATGGAGATCAAAACGCTCGGCGCGATGCCGCTGTGGCTCTGCGAACTGCTTTCGGAGGTGCGCGCCTATCCCGCCTCCATCTCGAAATACGGTCTCTGCTATAAGGAAGACCTGATGGGTGATCTTCTCCCTCAGGAGTCAAAAGGAGGTGCAAGCTGTGCTTAATTCCATTTTATCCGACACCCTGACCCTGCCGGCGCTCCTGCTGTGCACCGCTTCCTCTCTGGTCCTCGGATTTCTCACCGCGCTCTTTTTCCGCTACCGGAACGAAACCAACAAGAGCTTCCTTATGACGCTGACGCTTCTTCCCGCCGTGGTGCAGTTCGTCATCATGCTGGTAAACGGCAATATCGGCACCGGCGTCGCCGTGGCCGGCGCGTTTTCTCTCGTCCGCTTCCGCTCTCTGCCGGGGAGCGCGCGGGAAATCGTGGCCGTGTTCTTCGCCATGGCGCTGGGACTCGCCACCGGGATGGGCTACCTCGGCATCGCCGCGCTTTTCTTCCTCATCGTCGGCGGCGCGATGCTGCTTTTCTCCGCGAGCTCCTTCGGCGAGCCGAAGGTCTGCGAGCGGGACCTCAAAATCACCATTCCCGAAAATCTGGACTACGAGGGGCTCTTCGACGACCTCTTCGTGCGCTACACCCAGCGCGCGGAGCTCATCCGGGTCAAGACCACGAACATGGGCAGCCTCTATGAACTCGATTATCGCGTGCTCATGCCCGGCGAGGGCATCAGCAAGGAATTTCTGGACGCGATCCGCTGCCGGAACGGAAACCTCAACATCGTCTGCGGCCGCGTGGCGACGCCCAAGGACGCCCTGTGACTTCCTAAACAGACAAGAAGGAGAAACACACTCATGAAAAAACGAACCATCGCGGCCATCCTGGCCGCTCTGCTGCTCCTCGGCTGTCTCGCGGGCTGCACGAAGAGCGAAGAGGTCACGGAGAGCGCGGCCCCGTCGGCGTCGGACGCCGGCGCGTCCGACGTGACGGATGTATCCGGCGATTCCACCACGAGCGACGCCGCCGTCGAAGCGGCGCAGTCGGCCGCCGGTGCGTCCGACGCCTCTTACGACGCGGCCACCGCGACGAGGATCACGGCGGACGGGAACAGCTTTTCCGTCTCCGGTTCCGGCGCGAGCGTCTCGGGCAATGTTCTTACCATCACCGAGGCCGGGGAATACATTCTTTCCGGCACGCTTTCGGACGGACAGATCGTCGTTGACGCGGATAAATCCGACTCCGTCCAGATCATTCTGGACGGAGCCTCCCTCTCCTATTCGGCGGGGAGCGTCCTGTACGCCAAGCACGGCCTTATTACCCTCACGCTCGCCGACGGCACGGAAAACTTCGTGACCGACACCGCCGACTATACCTTCGCCGACGGCGAGGACGAGCCGAACGCGGCCGTCTGGTCCAAGGACAGCCTGACCGTCAACGGCGGCGGCAGCCTCACGGTCTCCGCCAACTACAAAAACGGCATCCTCTCCAAGGACGACCTCGTCATCACGGACGGCACCCTGACCGTCACCGCGGTCAACGACGCCCTGCGCGGCCGCGACAGCGTCGTCATCTCCGGCGGCACCTTCGACCTTACCGCCGGCGGCGACGGCATCCAGTCCAACAACGACGAGGATACAGAAAAGGGCTACGTCGTTATTCTGGACGGCACATTTGCGATCACCTCCACGGGCGACGGCATCCAGGCGGAGACGAGTCTCACCGTCCTGGGCGGGAGCTTTTCCGTCACGACCGGCGGCGGCAGCGCCAACTCCAGCACCCAGACGGGCGGCAGCTGGGGCGCCTGGGGCCCCTCCGGCGGCTCGGCCACAACCGACACTTCCGAAACCACCGACAGCGCCAAGGGCATCAAAGCCTCGGGCGACCTGGTAATCAGCGGCGGCACCTTCCTCATCGACAGCAGCGACGACGCGCTGCATTCCAACGCGAACGCTACCATCCGCGGCGGGGACTTTGCGATCTCCTCCGGCGACGACGGGGCCCACGCGGACGGCGCCCTCCTTATCGAGGACGGAAATATCACGATCGATAAGAGCTACGAGGGCCTCGAGGGCGCATCCGTCACCGTTCTGGGCGGCACGATCGACGTGACCGCCTCGGACGACGGCCTCAACGCTGCCGGCGGCAACGACTCCTCCTCTTTCGGCCGGCCCGGCGAAAACACTTTCGAGAGCAGCGCGGATATGTTCATTTTGATCTCGGGCGGCAGCCTCACCGTCAATGCCGGCGGGGACGGCATCGACTCCAACGGCACGCTCTCTTTCACCGGCGGCACGGTATACGTCAGCGGTCCCACCGACAACGGCAACGGCGCGCTTGACACGCAGGGCACCTGCAGCATCACGGGCGGCATTCTCGTCGCGGCCGGGAGCAGCGGTATGGCCGTCGCGCCAGGAAGCGACTCCACGCAATGCTCCGTTCTCGTCTACTACGAC
>DAOPLW010000121.1:0-4735 GCA_035391945.1 Oscillospiraceae bacterium
CCCGATGGTGACCGCCGCAAGCGTTTTATTGTCGTCGGTCACGACCGCGTCGGTGATAAACCGCTCGGAGGAATTGAAGGCAAAAACTTTCTCGTGCTTCGCGTTATAGACCGTGGCGGCGTTCTTGTAGCCGCTCTCGGTCGCCGTGACGGCGCACCAGCCGGCGCTGTTGGCGCGGGCGGAAAAGATGCCGCCGCCCTCGGGGAGCGTCAGGCGGAAGGTGACGTCGTTGCCCGTGAGGCCCAGGAGCGTGCCGCCGCCCACGTCGTAGGCGAGGGCCAGCTTATCGGAAGCCGAGACGGCCGGGTTCGTCAGCGCGGCGGTCTCGTCGACATAGCGCGTTCCGCTGCGCCCGAAGAAGCGAACGCCTGTGCCGGATGCCACAAGCAGACCGCCGTTATAGGCGGAAAAGGCGTTCGAGGGGTCGCCGTCGTAGTCGAAGCCGTCCGTCTCGCCCTCGGCGCTGCGCTCCAGGCCCCAGTAAGTGATCTTCCGGCGCAGCGCGTCGAGGTTGATCGTGTCGCGGTAAACGATGAGCGTCACCGCGCCGAGCACCAGCGCCGCCATGAGGAGGAAGGAAACGAGCCGCGCGGCGGCGGTTTTCGCCCTGCTGCGCTTCGGCTTTTCCTGACGAACGGCCATGGGCGTCCCCTTTCAAACACATCCGATCCATTTTACACAATCCGGGCCGGCGGCGTACATCGTCACGCCTGTTCGCCGAGCGGCTCCGGGTACCACAGGCGGGTGAGATAGAGCCCGCCGGCCGGGGCGGTCGGGCCTCCCGCAGTGCGCGCGCGGCCTTCCAGAATGGCCGGGATGTCCGCCGGCGAGAGTTTCCCCTCCGCGGCGTAGACCACCGTTCCGGTGATGGCGCGCACCATGTTGTAAAGGAAACCGTCCGCCGCGACGCGGAGCGTAATGAGGTCGCCCTCGCGCTTTGCCTCGCACCAGTATACCGTGCGGACGGTCGAGCGCACCTCGGTCCCCACCGAGCGCATGGCCGCGAAATCCTTCCGGCCCACAAACCCGGCGGCCGCCGCGGCCATGACCGTCTCATCGAGTCTTTTGGGGTAGAACCACGCCCGGTCCACCAGAAAGGCGTTCCGGATGCGGGAGTTATAAATCTGATAGGTATATTCCTTCCGAAGGCAGGAGCCGATGGCATTGAAGTCCTCCGGCATGTCCAGCGCCTTCGTCACCACGATGTCCTCCGGCAGTCTGCTATTGACCGCGAGGGGCAGCCGGTCGGCCGGGATCATGGATTCCGTTCTGAAATTCGCGATATAGACACGTGCGTGGACCCCCGCGTCGGTACGTCCGCAGCCGACGAGCTTCACCGGGTGGCACACGACGGTGGCAAGCGCCTTTTCCAGCGTCCCGGCGACCGAGACGGCGTTCTTCTGCACCTGCCAGCCATGGTAGGCGGTCCCGACGTACATGAGCTTTAATGCGACGTTTCTCATAGGCCGAATTTCCCGAGGGTGAAAATCACGGCGAGGAACACCGCGCCCAAGAGGAAAGCCAGAATGTCCCGCCGTTCGTAGCGGAGGTTCTTCAGGCGCGTTCTCCCCTTGCCGCCGTGGTAGCAGCGGCACTCCATCGCGACGGCCAGTTCGTCCGCGCGCCGGAAGGCGCTCACAAAGAGCGGCACGAGGATCGGCAGGAGCGCCTTCGCGCGCTGGAAGAGCCCCCCGGACTCGAAGTCCGCGCCCCTCGCCTTCTGGGCGCTCATGATCTTATCGGTCTCCTCGATGAGCGTGGGGATGAAGCGCAGCGCGATGGACATCATCATCGAGAGCTCGTGGACGGGAACGCGCAGGCGCTTGAGCGGGCCCAGGAGGCTCTCCAGCCCGTCCGTGAGGAGGATCGGCGAAGTGGTATAGGTGAGAAGGAACGTTCCCATGATGAGCAGCAGGATGCGAAAAAGCATGAAGATCGCGGCGAAGACGCCCTCGCGGCTGACGGAGAGCTTCCAGATCGTGAAGATCGGCTCGCCGGGGGTATAGAAAAGATTCAGAAGGGCCGTGATGACCAGCACAATCAGGACGGGCTTGATGCCGCTCACCATCGCGCGCAGGCCGACCCTGGAAATCGCCACGCAGGCGAGGAGCAGGATGCCCACGACCGCGTAGGAAATAAAATATTTTGCGGAAAACAGTCCGACGATATAAATGACGGTCCAGATGAGCTTCGTGCGCGGGTCGAGCCGGTGCAGGACGCTGTCTCCCGGGAAGTACTGGCCGAGGGTGATGTCCTTAAGCACGCCGCGCACCCCCTTTCAGGGCAAGGAGCGCGGCTTTCGCCTGCTCGAGGGTATAGACCGCGGGGTCGATGGGCACGCCCGCCGCGTAGAGCCGGCGGAAAACCAGCGTCACCTGCGGCACCGTGAGCCCCATGGCGGTGAGCTCCTCCGCGCGGGCGAAAACCTCGTGGGGCGTCCCGGTCATGGCCACGCGCGACTCCCGCATGACGATCAGGCGGTCGGCGATGCGCGCGACGTCCTCCATGCTGTGGCTCACGAGAAGGATGGTGGTGTTGTTGGCATCGTGAAATTCCTGGATGTTGCGCAGGATATTCTCGCGGCCGGCGGGGTCCAGGCCGGCGGTCGGCTCGTCAAGCACCAGCACGTCCGGCTCCATGGCAATGACGCCGGCGATGGCCACGCGGCGCTTCTGCCCGCCGGAGAGCTCGAACGGCGAGCGCTCGAGGGTCTCTTTCCTGAGCCCCACAAACTCCGCCGCGCGGCGCACGCGCCGGTCGATCTCCCCGTCGGAAAGGCCCATGTTTTTCGGGCCGAAGGCGATATCCCGATACACCGTCTCCTCAAACAACTGATATTCCGGATACTGGAAGACCATTCCCACCTTGAAGCGCGTGGCGCGGGTGGTCTTCGGGTCGCTCCAGATGTCCTGCCCGCGGAAAAGCACCTTGCCCGCCGTCGGTTTGAGGAGTCCGTTGAGATGCTGGATGAACGTGGACTTGCCGGATCCGGTATGCCCGATGAGCCCCACAAACTCCCCTTCATCCGCGTGGAAATCCACGTCGGCGAGGGCCGTATGCTCAAAGGGTGTGCCCCGGCTGTATATATGCGTGAGCTCCTGTGTCTCAATGATCGGCGTCATGGTACTACCTCGATCCGGTGGCTGCCCCGGCAGGGGGTCAGCCCCTGTTATTGGAAGACCTTCAAAAGCGCGGCGGCGCATTCCTCCACGGAGAGCGCGTCGTCGGGGAGGTCGAAGCCCTCGCGGCGCAGCTCCCACAGGAGCTCCACCGTGGCGGGCACCGTCAGGCTCAGGGAGCGCAGGCGCTCCACCTGGCGGAACACCTCCCGGGGCGTGCCGTCCATCGCCACCCGGCCGTGGTCCATGACCACCACGCGGTCGGCCTCGGCGGCCTCTTCCATATGGTGCGTGATGAGCACCACCGTGATCTTCTGTTCGCGGTTGAGCTTGTGGATGGTGGAGAGCACCTCCCGCCGGCCGACGGGGTCGAGCATGGCGGTCGGCTCGTCCATGACGATACAGTCCGGGCGCATGGCGATGACGCCCGCGATGGCGATGCGCTGCTTCTGTCCGCCGGAAAGGAGGTGAGGCGCGTGGGTTCGGTACTCGTACATACCCACCATCTTGAGCGCTTCGTCGACGCGGCGGCGGATCTCCTCCGTCGGCACGCCCAGGTTCTCCGGCGCGAAGGCTACGTCCTCCTCGACCACGTTCGCCACGATCTGGTTGTCCGGATTCTGGAAAACCATCCCCACCGTGCGGCGGATCTCCAGGAGAAGCGCGTCGTTCGCGGTATCCATGCCGTTTACGAAGACTTTGCCGCCCGCGGGGAGCAAGATCGCGTTAAAATGCTTGGCCAGCGTGGATTTCCCCGAGCCGTTGTGCCCGAGGACCGCCACGAAGGACCCCTGCCCGATATCCAGGCTCACTCCGCAGAGCACGTCCGGCGCTTCACAGGTGGCGTCGGTATACGCATAATGCAGGTCCTGGGTCTTAATAATCGGTTCCATCGTATCTCCTAATCTGCCATCCAGCGGCCCGTCGAGCCGCAGGGCAGCGCCAGACCGCTCTCCGTCACCGGCAGGCCCAATTCCGCGCACTCGGTCCTGCCGCCGAAACGGCGGCACAGGAGCGTCGAGAGAAGGTATCCCAGCACGGACGGGGCAAGGCCCGTTGTATAGGAATTGAGAATCACGAAAGCGGGCTTTTCCGAGAGCACGTCCGCGACCAGCCTGAGAAACGGATACAGGTTCTCCTCCAGCTTCCAGACCTCGCCGGCCGGGCCGCGTCCGTAAGACGGCGGATCGAGGATCACCGCGTCGTAGCGTCTGCCGCGCCGGATCTCGCGTTCTATAAATTTCGCGCAATCGTCCACAATATAGCGTATGGGCGCGTCCGCGAGGCCGGAGGCCTTCGCGTTCTCCTTCGCCCAGGCGACCATGCCCTTCGCCGCGTCCACGTGGCACACGGCGGCGCCCGCCGCGGCGCACGCAACCGAGGCGCCGCCGGTATAGGCGAAAAGATTGAGCACCTGCAGAGGCCGGCCGGCCTTCCCGATCCGCTCGCGGGCGAAGTCCCAGTTGACCGCCTGCTCGGGGAAAACGCCGGTGTGTTTGAAATTCATGGGGCGGACCAGAAACGTCAGATCGCCGTACCGGACCTGCCATGCGTCGGGGACATTCCGTTTCTCCCACGCGCCTCCGCCGGACTGGGAACGGGCGTAGCGTCCGTCC
>DAOPLW010000122.1:0-4734 GCA_035391945.1 Oscillospiraceae bacterium
CAGGTGGAAACGGCCGTCGCCGCCGCGCGCGCGGCTGGGTTCGAAAACCTCAGCCTCGATCTCATTTACGGCCTTCCCGGCCAGACGATGGAGGGCTGGAAGGCGTCGCTCGAAGCGGCGGTGCGGCTCGGACCGGAGCATCTCTCCTGTTACGGGCTTAAGGTCGAAACGGGAACGCCCCTCTGGCGCAGGCGGGAGACGGAGCATTTCCCCGACGACGACGCGCAGGCGGATATGTATCTGGAGACGGTGCGCATCCTCGCGGAGGCGGGATACCGGCAGTACGAGATCTCGAACTTCGCCAGGCCCGGCTTCGAAAGCCGGCACAACCTCAAATACTGGACCCTTCAGCCTTACATGGGTTTCGGCCCCGGCGCGCACGCGGACTTCGGCGGTCGGCGCTATTCGCACATACGCGACCTGGAGGGCTACATCAAGGGCGTTCTGGAGGGCGGGGCGCTCATCGACGAAGACGAGGTCGTCACCCGGCGCGAGCGCGGCCGCGAGTATGTGATGCTGGGGCTGCGGACGGCCGAGGGCATCGACAAGAAGTTTTTCGGGCGCATCTACCGCATGGACTTCGCGCCCCTCGCCGCACTCCTGGAGAACTACGCCGCGCACGGCTGGGCCGTACACGAGGGCGACCGGTGGCGCCTCACGCCCGAGGGGTTTCTCCGCTCGAACGCGCTTCTGGTGGAACTGCTCGATAAAATCCCCATCCTGCCGGACTGAGGTCCTGCGCCCCGCGCTCTGCGCGGGGCTTTTCTGTGTCTGCGCGGAGACGGAAACAGGAGAGCGTCCGCCGCGGGCGCCGGCATCGCCGGGCCGGAATAGCCCCGCGCAGCAAATCGGATGCGTCCGCCGCCGTCCGAGCCGCCCATAGGCAGCGGGCCTGGGATCATGCGACGATCAGGCCGCAGTACACGGCCACCATGACGCAAAGGCTCATGAGAAGCGCCGTGCCGTAGGCCCTCTCCCCGCGGCGGAGCTGGTGCGCGGCGCGCACCGCCAGGGGCGGCAGCGCGCCCGCCGCGAGGACGGCCAGGTACGATAGTACATGTACATATGTTTTCCCCTCCGGAAACGCGAGGGACGCGGGCTCTGCCCGCGCCCCTCTTTTTTATTTTTTCATGGCGACGGCGCGCCGCGCCGCGTCCGCGATGCCCTCCGGCGTGAGGCCGTAGGCAGCGAGGACCTGCTGCGCCTTGCCGGAGCGTCCGAATTCGTCCTTGACGCCGTGGCGCACGACCGGCACCGGGCGGTGTTCGGAGAGGTACTCCGCCACCGCCGCGCCGAGCCCGCCCAAAACGTTGTGCTCCTCCGTGGTGACGACCGCGCCCGTCTCCTCCGCCGCGCGCAGCAGCGCCGCGCCGTCGACGGGTTTGATCGTGTGCATGTCGAGAACCCGCGCGGAGATGTCCTCGCCGGCGAGCGTTTCCGCGGCGCGCAGCGCCATCTGCACCATCATGCCGGAAGCGACGACGGTCACGTCCGTCCCGTCCCGGAGGAGCGCGGCCTTCCCCAGCTCGAAGCGGTAGCCCGGGGCCGCGTCCGTCACGGTGTCCACCGCCAGGCGCCCCAGGCGCAGATAGGCGGGGCCCTCGTAGTCCAGAAGCGCCGCCGTGGCCAGCCGCATCTCATGCCCGTCGCACGGGCACAGGACGAGCATTCCGGGGATGGCGCGCATGAGCGCGAAATCCTCGATGCACTGGTGCGTCGCGCCGTCCTCCCCGACGGAGAGGCCGCCGTGGGAGCCCACGACCTTGACGTTTAAACGCGGGTAAGCGATGGAATTTCGCACCTGTTCCCACGCGCGCCCCGCGGCGAACATGGCGAACGTGTTGGCGAACGGCTTTTTCCCGCAGGCGGCGAGGCCCGCGGCCACGCCCATCATGTTCGCCTCCGCGATGCCCATGTTGAAAAAGCGGTCCGGGTAGGCCTTGGAAAAGTCCTTCGTCTTCGTCGCGGACGACAGGTCCGCGTCCAGGACCACAAGATCGGAGTCCTTCTCCGCCAGCTCGATGAGCATCCTGCCGTAAGCCTCGCGGGTCGCGATGTTTTCAGCCATGGCGCTTCGCCTCCTTTTTGGAAAGGAGCCCCTCAAGCGTCGCGGAGAGCTCCGCGTACGCCTTTTGGAACTGCTCGTCGTCCGGCGCCTTGCCGTGCCAGCCCGGGTCGTTTTCCATGAAGGAGACGCCCTTGCCCTTGACGGTCCGCGCGAGCACCACCGTCGGCCGCCCCTCATGAGCGGCGGCTTCGGAAAAAGCCTCGCCGAGCGCCGCGTAGTCGTGCCCGTCCGTCTTCACGACGTTCCAGCCGAAGGCACGGAATTTC
Organism: Oscillospiraceae bacterium; assembly: GCA_035391945.1. Lineage (GTDB taxonomy): Bacteria > Bacillota > Clostridia > Oscillospirales > Oscillospiraceae > DAOPLW01. The sequence goes on from DAOPLW010000122.1 coordinate 2,335, forward strand.
TCGTCCAGCGGCTCCGAGGGCATGACCTCGGCCGTCGGGCCGTCGATCTGCAGGCCGTTGACGTCCACGACCGCGCAGAGGTTGTCGAGCTTGTATTTTGCGGCGCTCATGGCCGCCTCCCACACCTGGCCTTCCTCGAGCTCGCCGTCGCCCAGAAGCGCATAGACGCGGTAGCCCTTCCCGTCGATCTTCCCCGCCAGAGCCATGCCCACCGCGGCGGAAATGCCCTGGCCGAGGGACCCGGTGGACATGTCCACGCCCCGCACGTGCCGCATCTCCGCGTGCCCGGACAGGCTCCCGCAGACGTTGCGGAAGAGCTCGAGCTCCTTCTCCTCGAAGTAGCCCCGCAGCGCGAGGATCGGGTAGAGTCCCGGCGTGCAGTGTCCCTTGGAGAGGACGAACCGGTCGCGGTCCGGATCGTCCGGCTTCTCCGGGTCGATGCGCATGACGTCGAAATAGAGCACCGTGAGGATGTCCATCGCGGAGAGGGAGCCGCCGATATGCCCGGAGGCGCAGCGGTGCACGGCCTCCATCCCCAGGATCCGGGCTCTGGCCGCCGTGACGGCCAGTTCGTGCTGTTTGTCCTGTGTCATCTGATCCATCCTTTCCCGCTTCGCCTATCCGGCCGCCGGCGCGCCGAGCGCCTGGGTGATATACTGCTTGCCGTAGAAGGCGTCGTAGATAATGTCTCCCATCCGCGAGAAGCGGTCCTCTTCCCCGCTCTCCCAGGCGGGCGCTGCGGAGAGCGTCCCGCTCGCGGAAATGTAATATTCAGGCGTGTAGATGAGGCTTTCCTCCGAGAGCGACCGCACCAGCCCCCAGTAGACCGTGTCCGGGATGTGGGCCGCGTCGAGGATCTGGAGGCCCAGGTAATCGGAGCTTTCATCCTCGGTGCTGCCGGGCGTGTCCGGCAGGAGCGACGGGTCGTTGGACCAGATGAGGTAGCTCGTCTCGTAGAGCGTGCCGTAGCGTTCTAGGGTGCCCGCCGCGGGCATGCCCAAAGCGTCGTAGACCGAGCCGCCGCTTGAAAGGCCCAGCCCGGGCCGGTGGTCGCCGAAGAAAATGATGACGGTCGGTTCGTCGCAGTCCGCGAAGTAGTCCGTGAGCTTCCCGAGCGCCCTGTCCGCGTCGGAGATGCCCTGCGTGGCGGAGTTGAGCGCGGCGAGAGCCTCGGTGTCAAGCGCCGGGGCGTCCGCCGGGTAGTCGTAAACGCCGCCGTATTTTTCGTCGTTGTACGGGCTGTGGTTCTCCATGCTCACGCCGTAGAGGAAAACCGGGGCGTCCGCCGTTTTCTTCTCGTAGAGGTCGATGAGAAGGTCGGCGAGGTAGTCGTCCGAGTAGAACATGCCGGAGATCTTGCCGTCCATGTAGTCCCAGTAGTCTGCCGCGGCGGCGGCCTCGTCATCCACGGCGGCAAAATCGCCCGAGAAGAACAGATCGTCAAATCCGATCGCCGTCATGATCGGCGTGCGGTTGTAGATGCTGTCGTTGAACGTGTGGAGCATGGCGGTGTAGTAGCCGTTCTCGCGCAGAAGCGCCGGGATCGGGTCGAGAAGGGAGAGCTCGTCCCCGCCGAGGTAGCACAGGTCCGTGCTCTCGGGAAAAAGCGCGGTGTTAAGCCCCGTGAGGATCTCCAGCTCGATGTTGCAGGTGCCGTATCCCAGGGAACGCGTGTGGAACGCGCCCGAAACGCCCTCCGCCTGGAGCCGGTGGAAGTTCTCGAGCGGATCGCCCTCGTAGGAGACACCCGGCAGGGTCGTCACATCGAAAAAGGATTCCGAGAGGACCAGAATGATGTTCGGCTCCTCGGCGCCCGCCGCCGCGCCGCTTCCCGCGGCGGCGGCGTAGTCCTCGGCGGCGGAGAGCGTGTCCTGCATGCTCTCCTCGCTGTAGTCGTACAGAGAGGCGGTTTTCATGCGCGAGAGCGCGTCGCGCCAGATGCCCAGAGGCACTCCGCACAGGTCGTCGACGTGGGTCTGCCCATAGAGTCCGGAGAGCGGCAGCCCCAGGGGCGTGTAGATGAGCCGGTCGGCGAAAACGCCGAAAGCGAGCGCAAGCGCCGCCATCGACAATACGGCGGCCGGAAGGCTCCGCCGGAACCGGAGGCGCAGCGGCCGGGAGAAAAACGCGAGCGCCAGGAGGCACAGCGCCGTCACCGCGAGGGCGCGCGCACCGTTTCGCGAGAGCTTGATATAGTCGCTGTTGAGCCCCGCGATGTTCCCGAGCTTTCCGACAAGCCCAAAATCCTGGAACCGGAGCGGCTCCTCGGTGATAAGGAGCTTATAGTGGTTGACAAAGGAGAGGAGCAGCGCCGCCGAGCCGGTGACGACGCCCCCGAAAAAGAGGCTCCGGAAGAGAAAGCCGAAAAACTAAGAGAGGACAGACTATATATGGAATGGA
>DAOPLW010000123.1:0-4723 GCA_035391945.1 Oscillospiraceae bacterium
CGGGCGACGATGGCCTTTTGCTGGGTGCCGCCGGACATGCTGCGCGCCGGCGTGTCGGGGCGCTCGCCGCTCCGGATGTCGACGCGCTCGATGAGCTCACACGCGTGCCTGCGCACCGCGCCGAAGCGGATGAAGCCGCCCTTTTCGTAGGGGGGCTTGTGGTATTTTTTGAGGATGAGGTTTTCGGAAAGGTCGTAATCGAGCACCAGCCCGTCCCGGTGCCGGTCCTCGGGGATGTGGGCGAGCCCGATGTCGTTGCGCCTGCGGATGCTCGAGCGGGTCACGTCCTGCCCGCACAGGCGGACGCTGCCCGCATCCGGCGCGAGGAGGCCCGTAAGGGCGTAGACCAGTTCGCTCTGGCCGTTGCCGTCGATGCCGGCGATGCAGGCGATCTCGCCCCGCCTTACCGAGAAGCTGACGTGATTGACCAGCTTTTTCGTGTGGTGCTTGGCCGCAACCGTGAGGTCCTCGACCTCCAGGACGGCGTCGCCGGGCACGGCGTCGCGCTTGTCGATGACGAAATTGACCTTGCGTCCGACCATCATCTCGCTCATGTCCTCGAGCGAGACGTCGGAAACGTTCACCGTACCGATGCAGCGGCCCTTGCGCAGCACCGTGCAGCGGTCGGCGACGGCCTTGATCTCCCCGAGCTTGTGCGTGATGAAGAGGATGGATTTTCCCTCGCCGGCGAGCCCTTTCATGATGTGCATGAGTTCTTCGATCTCCTGCGGGGTGAGAACGGCCGTCGGCTCGTCGAAAATCAGGATCTCGTTGTCGCGGTAAAGCATCTTGAGGATCTCCACGCGCTGCTGCATGCCGACGGTGATCTCGGAAACGAGCGCGTCCGGGTCCACGCGCAGGCCGTACTGTTCGGAGAGGGCGACGACCTTCTTCCTGGCGTCGTCCATCTTGAGAAATCCGTTTCTGGTGGTTTCGACGCCCAGGATGATGTTCTGGAGCACCGTAAAGTTGTGGATCAGCTTGAAATGCTGGTGTACCATGCCGATGCCGAGCGCATTGGCGTCGTTCGGATCGTGGATGCGGACGCTCAGCCCGTTTTTCCGGATCTCGCCCTTCTCCGGCTGATAGAGGCCGAAGAGCACGCTCATGAGGGTGCTCTTGCCCGCGCCGTTCTCGCCGAGCAGCGCATGGATTTCGCCTTTCCGGAGCTGGAGCGTGATGTCGTCGTTGGCGATGATGCCCGGGAATTCCTTGGTGATATGCAGCATCTCGATGATATAGTCCAAGACCATCACTCCTCATATCGATGTATCCATTATAGACGATTTTCACGCAGGAATAAATCCCCTCGACGACATTTTTCGCAGCGCGCGGCGCGCAGGGACGGCACCGGCAGAAAAAAGTCTTTCCATTTGCCGAAAAGTAGGGTAAAATAGCGCAAGGCGACTATCCGCCAGTTTACGGCGCGCTTTGCTCCCGCCTGCGGGCGGAACCGCGAACGATGCCGAATACCGCGCGCCGCTTCGCGGCCGCGGTATGATAAACGCACTATGGGCCACGGGCCGCAAGAAAGCGAGGCGAGGGCATGAGCCGGCTGTGCTCGGAGAACTATACCATGCTCTGCGACTTTTATGAACTCACCATGGGAAACGGCTATTTCCGTACGAACATGGGGGACCGGATCTGTTATTTCGACGTCTTTTTCCGCAAGGTGCCCGACGGCGGCGGTTTTGCGATCGCCGCGGGGCTCGAGCAGGTCATCGATTACATCGAGAACCTGCGTTTCGACGAGAACGACATCGCGTATCTCCGCGGGACAGGGTCCTTCTGTGAGGATTTCCTCTCCTATCTGCGCAGCTTTCGCTTCACCGGCGACATCTGGGCGGTGCCGGAGGGGACGCCGGTTTTTCCGGGCGAACCGATCCTCACCGTCCGCGCGAGCGCCATCCAGGCGCAGTTTGTGGAGACGTTCATCCTCCTGACGCTCAACCACCAGTCCCTCATCGCCACCAAGTCCAACCGCATCGTGCGCGCGGCCGAGGGACGGCCCGTGTCCGAATTCGGTTCGCGGCGCGCCCAGGGCGCGGCCGGCGCGCTGCTCGGCGCCCGCGCGTCCTATATCGCCGGCTGCGCCGGCACCGCCTGCACGATGGCCGACCGCATGTACGGCGTTCCGGCGGGCGGCACGATGGCCCACAGCTGGGTGCAGATGTTCGACAGCGAGTACGAGGCGTTCGTCACCTACTGCGAGCTCTACCCCCGCTCGGCCACGCTTCTCGTGGACACCTACAACGTCCTCAAATCGGGCGTCCCCAACGCCATCCGCGCCTTCAAGGAGATTCTCCTGCCGCAGGGCATTACGAAATGCGCCATCCGGCTGGATTCGGGCGACTTGGCCTACCTCTCCCGCAAAGCCCGGAAGATGCTCGACGCGGCGGGCCTCACCGCATGCAAGATCGTCGCCTCCAACTCGCTGGACGAGTATATCATCCGGGACCTGCTGCTCCAGGGCGCGGCGCTGGACGCCTTCGGGGTGGGCGAGCGCCTGATCACCTCCAAAAGCGAACCGGTCTTCGGCGGCGTCTACAAGCTCGCCGCCGTGGAGGACGGGGAAGGCGGAATCATTCCGAAAATCAAGATCAGTGAGAACGCGTCGAAGATCACGAATCCGCATTTCAAGCGCGTCTACCGCCTCTATGAGAACGACAGCGGCAAGGCCATCGCGGACCTCATCTGCGTCCACGACGAGGTCATCGACGAGACGCAGCCGCTTGAAATCTTCGACCCGGACGCCATCTGGAAACGCAAGACGCTCACCGACTTTACCGCCAGGGAACTGCTGGTACCCGTCTTCCAGCAGGGGAAATGCGTCTACGAAAGCCCGTCTATCGAGGAGATCCGGGCCTACTGCCGGACGCAGATCGACCTCCAGTGGGACGAGGTCAAGCGCTTCGATAATCCGCACAACTATTACGTGGACCTCTCCCAGCGGCTCTACGACATCAAGCACAAGCTCCTCGAGCAGCGCTGAAAGGGTATCCGGGGGGGAGAGATATCTCCCCGGACGCAAAGCCGGGCAATGCCCGGCTTTGCATTTGCCGAAAAGCTTTGCTTTCCGACAAAGAGGTCCTCGGTTTACGGGCCCCAGAGAAAAGCTTCCGGGAATTGAATTCCCGGAAGCTTTATGCCGGGACGATCCTGACCGGATAGCCCGGCAGCCTCCGGTGTTCCCGGCCGAAATCCGTGACCGGGGGCAGCGGTGCCCTGTGGCGGGGCCCGTCCGCCTCCGGCCGGACCGGACTTTATTTCCGCGGCAGGAAACGCCGATGTTTCCAGCTTCCCCGGAGCGAGCGGACAGGCTTTTCCTGTCCGCTCGCTCCGGGGAACGTTTTTTGCCGGCTGCGCGGCGAATGCCCGCCTTTCGGGACCTGTTGGCGATTATATCCATATTTTTTCCGGGACGGCATGCGGGCATATACAAATCGCCGCTTTTATACGAGTCTACGATTGACAAAATCGCCCAAGTGGATTAAGCTTTGATATGAAGTGTAATTCATGTGAGGCCGGGGGCGGAAAGCGAGCCTGCCCCGCGCTATCTTTGCCGGGCCCTGTGTGGGACTTCGTTCATATTGCGCTGTGCCGAAAACCGACCGGCCGGGGGAAACCGGGCGCGCCGGGGAGCCCCGGAAGCAATGGAGGGATTGGAGCATGTCCACTTTTTCTTTTCAGGGGAAACAGATCTTTTACCGCGCCGCCGGAGAGGGAAAACCGCTCCTGCTGCTCAACGGGATCATGATGTCCACTCTCAGCTGGCAGCCGTTCGAGACCTGTTTCACCCGGGAGAACCGGCTCATCCTGCTGGACCTGCTGGACCAGGGCCAGTCGGACAAATACGAGTGCGAGTACGACCAGTCGGTCCAGGTGGAGGTGGTCCGGGCGCTGCTGGACCATCCGGGCGTAGAAAAAGTCAGCATCATGGGCACATCCTACGGCGGCGAAGTGGCGCTGCAGTTTGCGGTGAAGTACCTGGACCGGGTCGAAAAACTGGTCCTGGCGAACACCGTGGCCAGGACCAACGCCTGGCTCCGTGAGATCGGCGAGGCCTGGAATCTGGCCGTGGGCGATCCCGTGGCCTACTACTCCACCACCATCCCGGTAATCTACAGCCCGCACTTCTATGACCGCCGGGCCGAGTGGATGCAGGCCAGAAAAGAGCTTCTGACCAGGACCGCCTTCGCTTCCAAACCGTTTCTGGACTCCATGATCCGGCTGACCAACTCGGCCAACAGCCACGACGTGACGGCCCATCTTGCGGATATTTCCGTTCCCGCGCTCATCATCGCCTGCGAGATGGACCACATCACCCCAATTGAGGAGCAGCGCGCGCTGGCAAGGACGATGCCCAACGCCCAACTGGTGATCCTGCCCGACACGGGGCACGCGGCGTTTTACGAGCGGCCGGAGCTGTTTTCCTCCATTCTGCTCGGCTTTGTCAATCTACAGCCGCCCGTGATCGAACTGTGAACGCCCGCGCGAACGGCAGCCATAAAAGGCCCGCCGCGCCCGCAACCGCAGGCGCCGGCCGATGATTTTTATTAAAGATGAGGGAAAGTTTTTTGAAGGATTTATCTTTGGTGCGTTATCCCAAGACCAAGCGGGGCGAGGCCACCCTCGCGAAAATCATCAAGGCCGCTGAGCAGGTCATCGGGAAAAAGGGGTATCACAAGGCGTCCATCAATGACATCGCCTACAAGGCGAAGGT
>DAOPLW010000124.1:0-4702 GCA_035391945.1 Oscillospiraceae bacterium
AAAGCGCTGCTATGATATTGCGGGAACGGATCTCCGCGCAGTCTATGTCAGGGAGTACCCGAATCAAAGAGACTACTTCTGCTTCTACGATTACGGATATGTGCTGAACGTTGAAAGACAAAACGAGCTTCTGCCGGACCAAAAGGATCTGGAACAAGGGCTGCGCGAATCTTATACATGGTATGTGGATCACGGGAGCGATGTCATAAAAAAAGACTATATGCGGTTTATAGACACTCATTTTTCTCTTTAATCCATTTCAAGTCCATGCCGCCGCACCGCAGCCCGCCGAAAAAGCCTCCTGAACTTTTTCGGCGGGCTGCGGCGCGTTTTCTGAAGCAGCGCAAAGCGGTCGGAAGCGGTCCGCCCAACGCGAAGGAAGACCCATATGCTTTTCTTTCATGACTTCTTCCTCTCCGAACCTTCTCGTCCAAGGACGCTTTGACCGTTTGCAACGGCCCGGGGCCGCGGAAATTTCCGCGGCCCCGGGCTTTTTCCGTCCCGTCCGGGGGACTTTCAGGTTTGAATCTCCTTCAGCACCGCTGCGAGCGCGTCGCCGAAGTAGCGCACCGCGCGGAGTGCCTCCGTGAGCGTATTCCCGTTGCAGCCGATCTCCACAAGAAGGCTTCCGGTCGTCGCCTGCTGGTTAAAACGCGAAGTCCGCAGCGTCATGGGCCGCGCCAGCGTGGGGTAGCGGTCACCCAGCTCCTCCTGGATGCGGATGGCGAGCTTCAGGTTTTCCCTCCAGTTCGGATGCTCCTGCCCGCCGGCGTCGCTCCCCACCACCAGAAGGACCTGCGCCGTCTTCTCCCCGTCCACCTCGGTCACGGCCTTGTAGACCGTACCGCTCGAACCGATGAGCGCGTCCCGGTGGAGATCGAGGACGATCCGGATCGTGGGATAGGCGGCTAGCGCTTCTTCGATCCCCTTCATGGAGTTCGCATACGACTCGTTATACGAAGGGTAATCATAGAGCGTCGTATCGTGGAGCACGCCGATGCCGGCCGCCTCCAGGACTCCCGTAAGCTCTTCTCCCACACGCACCATGTTGTATCTCGTATCCGTTGTGCGGGAGGGGTCGGAGGCCACGTAGGCATCTTCGGCCGTGGGGTTGTAGGCCTCGCTGCCGTGGGTATGGATGATGAGCACCTGCGGCTCTTCTTCCCCGATGGTCTGCGTGAGCTTTTCCGCCATGAGCGAGGCCACGTCCAGATCGTAGTCGGTGCGGTTATAGATGTAGACGCCGTTTGCAGAGGCGTAGCTCTGCGTGGCGACAGGGACCAGCGTACGCTCGACCGTATCCACCGTGCCCGGCTCGTCGGGGATCGGCTGTTCCTCCTCGGTCTGGTTCCCGTCCTCCGCGCGGGTGATGAAAATTTCGTCCGTCCGCGTCAGACCCTTGGCGGAGGCCAGCGCCTGCGGCAGGGTCCACAGGCCGTCCCTGCCTCCGCGCAACACGGCCGACTGGCGCACCACCAGCGCGGAAAGGCCTGTGAGCTGCTCCGCGGGCCCGGAGGCGCCGTGTCTCCCCAGCTCCGCCTCCAGAAGCGCCGTAACGAGCGCTTCGCTCTCTCCCACCGCCCTCGCCAGGCCGTCCATCCGACCACCGCCCCCGAAACGGAGGAGAAGCAGCACCGCCGAAACGGCCAAAAGGAGACCCAGAAGGCGCCGGCCCACTCGTTTCATTCTTTTCGACATACGTTTTTCCATCCTTTCGCGCGGCACGCCTGTCCTCTCCGAATCTATGCGCCTCCCCCGGCGCTTTATGCCCCCTTTCCGGTTGCAAATAATTATTTCGGCCGCCGCGGGGCGGCGCGCGTCCGATCCGGCGCGGCGCGCGGCCCCTCCCATCAGAAAATACCTTTACATGTCTTGCCCGGCAGCCGCTTCCCCGTTTTCCCCACCGCGAATCCCAAAAATCCGGAAAAAGTGCTCCATTTTTATAGAACATTTGTTTTATTTACATAAAAAGTCGAAAAAAATGTTACGGAATTCAAAAAAATATATTGCAATTTGGAAACACAGCCCTTATAATTATGACAACCAGGTGGGGAGAAGTGGAGCGTTTTGGCGCTTTGACCCACGATCGAAAAGCGAGGTGGGCAGCATGACCGGAAGCTATCAGCACAGCATCGACGCGAAAGGCCGTCTGTTCATCCCCGCAAAGCTCCGTGAGGAGCTGGGCGCCGCTTTCTATCTCACCGTGGGCGGCGACCCCTGTCTGGCCGTCTATTCCGAGGAAGCCTGGGAGCGTTTCACGGCGGTGCTCACGGCCCCGCCCATGACGAAGGAGAAGCGCATGCGCGTGCGGCGCGTTTTCGCCTCCACCGTCCGCTGCGAACCGGACGCGCAGGGCCGCATCCTGATCCCGCAGCAGCTGCGCAAATACGCGGACCTCAGAAAGGACGTGGCCGTCCTGGGCGCCTACAACCGCGTGGAGCTCTGGAACGCAGAGCGCTGGGCCGCCGAGAGCGAGCTCACGCCGGAAAACATCGGCGAAGTCATCGACGACTCCTTCGGGTTCTGACCGTGGATTACGGCCACACGCCCGTTCTGCTCGGGGAATGCCTGGAAATCCTCGCCGTCCGCCCGGACGGCGTCTACCTCGACGGCACCCTCGGCCGCGCCGGCCATGCGCTGGAAATCGCCAGGCGCCTTACCACCGGCCGTCTCTTCTGCATCGACCGGGACGAAACCGCGCTTGCGGCCGCGAGGGTGCGTCTCTCGGACTATATGGACCGCGTCACGCTCCTGCACGGCAACTTCGAGGACCTCGGCCGCCTGTGCGACGAAAACGGCGTCCCGCCCCTCGGCGGCATGCTCTTTGACCTCGGCGTCTCCTCCCCGCAGCTGGACGAGGCTGCGCGCGGCTTTTCCTACACCGCGGAGGCGCCCCTGGACATGCGCATGGACCGGAGCCAGGCGCTCACGGCGTACACGGTCGTGAACGAATGGCCCGAGGAGGAACTCAAGCGAATCCTTTGGCAGTACGGCGAAGAGCGCTACGCCGGCCGCGTGGCGGCCGCCATCCGCCGCCGCCGCGAGAAACATCCCATCGAAACGACGCTGGAATTGGCGGAGGCGGTCCGCGCGGCCATGCCGCCCGCCGCCCTGCGGGAGAAGCAGCACCCGGCCAAGCGCAGCTTCCAGGCCGTGCGCATCGCCGTAAACGGCGAGCTTAACGCCATCGAGACCATGTTGCCGGAGGCGGTCCGCCGGCTTTCCCACGGCGGCCGCCTGGCGGTGATTTCTTTTCACTCGCTGGAGGACAGGCTGGTCAAATCTGCCTTTCAGGCCGGCGCGAAGGGCTGCACCTGCCCGCCCGACTTCCCCGTCTGCGTCTGCGGCGGAAAGGCGACGCTCCGCATTCTGACGCGAAAACCGATCGTACCCGGCGAGGACGAATGCGCCGGAAACCCCCGCGCGCGCAGCGCCAAACTGCGCGCGGCGGAAAAGCTCTAGGAGAGGACGTGTTCCCATGGCAGCAGCCGCGAAAACGAAAAGCGCTTATCGCAGCATGACATACGGCAGCGTCGCCTACGACCTGTCTTACCTCGGCAGCACGGCCGTGGAGGAACGCATTGCGCCCGAAGTCCTGCAGCCCGCGCCGCGGGCACTGCCCCGGGAGCGGGAGCGGGAACACGCGCGGGTCCGGGTCCGCGAGAAGCAGGCCGTGGCGCCGCTCTCCGTGATCGGCTTTCTGGCGATCGGCATCTTCGCGGTGGTGCTGCTCCTCAGCTACGTGCAGCTCACGGGCCTTTCCGACGACGTCGTGAGCATGCGCAGCCAACTCTCGGAGCTGCAGGACGAGGAGTCTCTGCTTCTGGCCCGCTACGAGGCCGCATTCGAGCCGAACGCCCTCGAGGAGGCCGTTACGTCCACGGGGCTCATGAGCCGGCCCACCGGCGACCAGGTCGTCTACATCGATATGTCGGGACCGGATAATGTGACGGTCTACGCCCCCGAGGGCATCCTGGAGAAAGGGCTTTCCCTTTTGAAAGCGGCCGGCGAGCAGGCGGCGCTGGCAGTGGAATATTTCCGCTGAGACAATACTATGATGAGAGAGAAACAACCGTAACGGGCCAGGTTCCTGGCCCGTTACTTGCATCCGGCAATCCGCACCGTGCGCAAAAAAGGAGGCTCCTATGCCGACCAAGAGCGAAAAGAGCGAAAAAGGCGCCAAAAGCAAGGCCATTGGCGCCGAGGCGCGCGCCACGCGCACGATCTTCCACCGGGCGCTCTTTTTAATGTGTGTTTTCGGGATCTGTACCTTCGGCGTCCTCGTCTGGAAGCTCTATACGATCCAGATCCGCGACCATGATTATTATGAGGAAAGAGCCGTGGAACAGCAGACCCGTTCTCTGACCGTCTCCGCCGAGCGCGGGAATATCTACGACGCGGAGGGGAACGTCCTGGCCATCTCCGCCACGGTGCAGAACGTCGTCCTCTCCCCGAAGGACATCCAGGAAAACAACCTGGACGCGAATCTCATCGCCTCCGGCCTCTCGGAGCTTCTGGGCGTGGACTACGACACCGTCTACGCCAAGACCCAGAAGACCGGCTCCCAATATGAGATCGTCAAGCGCCGCATCGAGCAGGAGAACGAGGAGAAAGTACGCACTTTCATAAAAGAGAACAAGCTCTCCGACGGGGTCTATCTGGAGCCGGACACCAAGCGCTATTACCCTTACGGCACGCTCGC
>DAOPLW010000125.1:0-4670 GCA_035391945.1 Oscillospiraceae bacterium
ACGCGCGCGCTTAAGGGTTTTCCTTCAGATACAGATCCCTCAGAACGACCCAGTAATCGACGGTGTCGTTTACGGTATCGACCGTGACCGAGACGTTGCTGAAGACAAGGAGAACGTCGGCTTCGGCCGTCTCGAACCGCAGGCTCATGTCCTCCGGGGCCGCCTGGACGCTGCCGGCCTGCCCGGGGGGGTATTTTTCGAAAAGCGCGCCGAGATAGGCGCTCAGGTCCTCGTCGAGGATCGTCTGCCCGTCCAGCGTGATCCGGAGCGAAGGGACGCCCCGGTCCGACGCCGTCCAGTCGATCTGATACGCGCCCCGGTCGCCGCTTACGGTAACGGGGCCTTCGCCCTTTCCGGATTCCTCCTGCGGATTGAGCGCCCAGCGGTAACCGCCGATTTCGACGGCCCCGGCGGGAAGGGAGAGATAAGTTCCGAGATACTGGCCGGGTTCCGTGGGGGACTCGCTCTGCTTCCAGGTCTTTTCAAAACCGAGTTTCGCCCGGAACACGTCGCTCCTGTCAAGGTCCTTGTCAAACCAGGCCGGCAGCTTCGCGTCCGAGGCGCCGGCGAGGTAGTCGACCGCGTCGGTGACGGCTATGCGCACGGCCTCGTCGGGTTCGGAAGCTGCGGGCGTGAGTTCGCCGCCCGAGAGCATCCCTTCGCCGGTGAGCAGCGTTTCCAGCCTGCCTAGCTGCGCGCTGACCGGAAGAGCGTGGTAACCCGTCAGCGGCAGCACCGAAACAACGGTCAGGACGCAGGCGAAAACGGCGATGGTGCGGTGGGCTCTGGATTTCTGGAGCAGCAGCAGGACGCTGCCCAGGGCGGCGAGGACCCAGACGAGGATAAAGGCGTACTCGGTGAGTTTGAGCCCCGCATCGCGCAGCTGGTTCACCACGGCCCACGCCTCGAACACCAGAATAAAAAGCGAGGCGACGGGGTAGACGCGGCGGTACAGCTTCGCCGGAGCGGAGCCGTGCGCCGCGACCATGGCGTGGAGCCAGAGTCCGCCCAACGTATAGGCGGCGGAGATGGCGGAGAGCCGGACGAAGGAAACCTGCATCCCGCCCAGGACGGTCTTGCCCGCCCAGATCAGGAGCACCACGGTCAGCGCGAGCGCGAGCGGGACCATGATGTACCCGAAGAGGACCTCGATGAAGCGGGGCTGCCTGCGGGCGGTTTCGCGGCGGGGATCGGACACCCCCTTATGAAAATCGGGGAAATAGCCGGTAAAGATGGAAAAGGCGAGAAAACCGGCGATCGTTCCGATATACATGTAGACCTTTTCGCTCATCGCCGGATACAGCAGCGCCTGCACGGCCCGCGCGACGCCGGACGCGCCGGCGAGGATCACAAGGCCGTAGAGCAGGGCGATGAAGAACGCCTTGTGCGCCATGAAAAGGGAGGAGGCGAAGCCGGCGCGTCCGTCCGGCTCGCCGGAGAGAATGATGAAGGCGATGAGGCTTACCAGGATGGCGGCGCCGACGCGGGCGGCGGCCAGGGACGAGACCGTGGCGTAGCCGGAAGCGAGCGGGTTCTGCGCGCCGAAGAAATAAAGCCCCAGAAAGGTAGCGAGCGCGGCCGCGGCGCCGAGCAGGTTGGCGCCGAGCGAAGCCCTGGCCGTACCGGAGCGGCTCTGCGCGGCCGTGACCGCGGCGAGGCTGAATACCGCGCCCAGCGCGAAGGCCCAATGCAGACAGCCGAACAGGAAATTGAACGGCTCCTGCTGCGGCCAGTCGAGCTGGATCCTGATCGCCGTGACCACGGCGAAAGCGAGCGCACAGCCGAGCGAAGCGGGGAACGTCCGGAAGGCCTTCCATGCTCCCTTGAGAACATTGGAGACGGATCGGGCGAACATGTTCATGCGTTTCCCTCCTTACGAAATGGGTGCGGGGGGACGGGAATTCCATCGGGGCCCGTGCTGCGCTTATCTTATCAAAAAAAGACGCGCTCATCCATACCTGTGGGAAAATCTTCTCCGAAAACACAAGATTTTTAGACGGATTTTCAGAAACAATAGAGGAAAAGCCATTTGGTATTGGGGCGGGAATATGAAAAAGCAAAAGAAAGGCCTGGGCGCATGGCAGCTTACGATGCTGGCGCTGGGCACGGTCATCGGCGGCTCTTTTTTCCTCGGCTGCTCGGTCGCCATCCACGCCGCGGGGCCATCCGTCGTGGCCGGGTTTATTTTCGGCGGCGTGCTGGTCTACTTCATCCTGTACGCCCTTTCCGAAATGACGGTGGCAAACCCCGGCACCGGCTCCTTCCGCGCCTTTGCTTCCCAGGCGTTCGGACCGGGAACGGGATTTGTCGTGGGGTGGATCTACTGGACGGGCATGGTACTGGCCATGTCCAGCGAAGCGGCCGCCGTGTCCACGCTGGTACGCGCATGGTTTCCGGCGGCCTCCACCGCCTGGCTCGGGGGCGGGATCATTGCCGCGGTGACGCTTCTCAACCTCCTGGGAGCCAGCAAGCTCAGCAGGCTGGAGAGCGTCCTCGCCGCCGTCAAAATTTTCGCCATCGCGGCGTTTATCGCCATGGCGGCGCTGCTGATCGTCGGCCTCTTCCCGGGCAGAGCGGCCGTCGGGCTCGGCGCCTTGAAGACGGAAGCGCTCCTCCCGGGGGGCATCTCGGGCCTTGCCGGAAGCATGCTCGTTGTCATGTTCACCTACGCGGGGTTTGAAATCATCGGGCTGGCCGCCTCGGAGACGGACCGGCCGAAAGAAACGATCCCGAAGGCGATCCGCTATACGGTCGTCTCCCTGGTGGGCCTGTACGTCGTCTTTATCCTGCTGCTGCTTCCCATCGTCCCCACGGACGAGATCAACGAAAACACGAGCCCCATTGTCCTGGCCCTGCAGAAAAGCGGGCTGACCTGGGCCGGGACCGCCATGAACGTGGTGCTCATCACCGCGATCCTGTCAACCATGCTTGCCGCGATGTTCGCGCTGGGCAGAATGATGCGCTCGCTCACCGAAGAGCATATGGCGCCCGGGTGGCTCCGGGACAAGGGCGACGTACCCTATCGCGGGATTCTGTGCTCCGGGCTCGCCATGCTCGCCGCGCTGCGGTTCGGGCTTTTCTTCCCGCGGGTCTACCTCTTTCTCATCAGCTCCGGCGGCTTCGCGCTGCTGTTTTCCTATGTGGTCATCATGGCCACGCACATCCGCTTCCGCCAAAAAAACGGCTGCCCCCCCGACGGGAAGTGCCAGATGTGGGGATTCCCGTACACCTCTCTGTTCGTGCTTTTGTCTCTGGTCGCCGCCATCGCCAGCATGCCGTTCGTGCCCGGTCAGCTCTCCGGACTTACGGCGGGCGCCTGCCTGGTCGCTTTTTATGCCGGCTGCTACGCCGTCGTGCGATATGCGGGCGAAAGAAAACGCTCCGCCGGACCCGGGCTGCCCCGTTTTGTCAAGACGGAGCCGGGCGAGTTTTCGGAGGAGCTGGATGCGTCCGGCCGAAACGAGGATCCGCCCGGCTGACGCGCGGGAATGCCGCGCGGGAGACCTGGGGCGATCAGAAGTCCGACCGTCCCGCTTTTTCTGAAAAACGGCCCGCAGATGGCCCGCACCGCCTGCCGCCGGCGCCGGTGCGGCAGCTTCCTAACGGGAGGAGGGCGGACCGCCTTCGTGATCGGACCGGCCGGGCGCGCGGGTTTCCCGGCTGTCTATCTTTCCGCGAAAGACGTAATACCGCTGGTATAGGAATTCGGTGATGAAGTTCACCAGAAGCGTGGCGAAAAAGACAATGTCGTCGGCAGCGGGGTATGCAGCGAAGCGGACTTCCGCGAGATAGTTCCCAAGAATGGTTGAAAGAGGCGTAAACACGGCGTAATAGGCGAACACCTTGGCCATCGCCGCAGGTACGTCGGCATCCGAATGGAAAGTAAACCGGCGGTTTAGCGTAAAGTTCCAGACAACGGACGCCACGAGCGCCGGCAGGTAGCAGACCCAGTAGCCGAAGGAGGAAAAGAGTCCCAGGAGATAGAAGATGCCTGTTTCAATCAGCCCCGCGGAAGCAGAAAAGAGCCCGAACTTGACAAACCGCCAGAATTCCTTCACGGCGGTACCGTTTCTTTTCTCCATGCTGCGCCTCTTATCATAAAAAGATTGGGCATACTGTCCGATGATGGACCAATATATCACATTTTGCGCTGGTTTTAAAGATGCGGATCGGGCGAACAGGCGCCGACGGCGGGACGCGCCGCACGGCATATTATACCATGGCCTTGCGGCTATATGGTATAATACCTGCAAAGTGGATGGGATACACGGACGCCTCGCTCTTGTGGGCGAAGAGCGGCGGTAACACCGATCCCATTGGAACCAAGTATAAAAAAGGACAGGCGGTGCAGGGGAGAGCATGAAAGAGATCACAGGCCGCTATCAGGCCACCGGAAAGGGTTACGGGTTTTTGATCCCGGACGACGGGAGCGCGGATTATTTCCTGCCGCCCCGTGCGCAGGGAAGCGCCTGGCACAACGATCTGGTCACAGGAAGGCCCGGCGGACAGACGCCGGAAGACGGACGAAGGACGGCCGTCGTGACCGGGATTCTGCAGCGGAACAACAGGTCGGTCACGGGGATCATCGGGAAGCGCGGACGAGAGGTGTGGCTTACGCCCGACAGCGACCGCCTGCCACTGCCAGGACTCGATGTTCTCGGCCGTGTGGA
>DAOPLW010000126.1:0-4668 GCA_035391945.1 Oscillospiraceae bacterium
CCTCTACATACCGGACTGCGTGCGCGCCAAGGACGGAAAACTTTATGTCCCCGTCCGGGTCCTCGCCAAATGTTTCGGTGCAGACGTCACCTGGAGCGGCGCTACGCAGACGGTGACCGTGGGGCGCATGACGACGGCGCTCGCCTCCGCCGAGAGCTACTACAACGCGACCGACCTCTACTGGCTCTCGCGCATCATTTCCGCGGAGAGCGAGTCGGAGCCGCTCAGGGGCAAGATCGCCGTCGGCAACGTGGTCCTAAACCGCGTGGCCTCCGACGAATTTCCGAACACGATCCACGGCGTGATCTTCGACACCAATTACGGCGTGCAGTTTACGCCCGTCGCCAACGGCACCGTCTACAACGAGCCGGACTGGGAGAGCGTCCTCGCGGCGAAGCTGGTGCTCGATGGCGCGAAGCTCGTGCCCGGCGACTGCCTGTACTTTCTCGAGGTGGCCGCGGCCACGAACCTCTGGACCGTCAACAACCGCGACTACGTGGCGACCATCGGCAGCCACAGCTTCTATCTTTAGAAGTCCAGGGGGAGCCATCCCCCCTGGATACGGAGCCGGATGGATCCGGCTCCGATACCCCCCTCGCTTTCGCACGGCGCGGGCGGCCGCGGACAGCGGCGTCCCGCGGGGAAGTGAATTCCCATCCGGACAGATCGAATTTTATTTCCGCCGCCGTGCGGCGGAAACTCCGTGAGACGGCTGCATCATGCAAACGAAGGCCCGCCGGCAAAGCCGGCGGGCCTTCGTTTCGTTTTTTAGTTGAGGAAATCCTTGAGCTTCTTGCTGCGGCTGGGGTGACGGAGCTTACGCAGCGCCTTCGCCTCGATCTGGCGGATGCGTTCGCGCGTGACGTTAAATTCCTTGCCGACTTCCTCGAGTGTACGCGTGCGGCCGTCCTCGATGCCGAAGCGCAGCTTCAAAACCTTCTCCTCCCGCGGGGTGAGCGTGGAGAGGACATCCACGAGCTGCTCTTTGAGAAGCGTGAAGGACGCGGCCTCCGAGGGCTCGGAGGCGTCCTCGTCGGGAATAAAGTCGCCCAGATGGGAGTCCTCCTCCTCGCCGATCGGGGTCTCCAGGCTCACGGGCTCCTGCGCGATCTTGAGGATCTCGCGCACCTTTTCGGCGGGCATGCCCATCTCCTCGGCGATCTCCTCCGGGGCCGGGTCATGGCCCAGCTCCTGCAGGAGCTGTCGCGAGACGCGGATGACCTTGTTGATCGTCTCGACCATGTGGACCGGGATCCGGATCGTGCGCGCCTGATCGGCGATGGCGCGCGTGATGGCCTGCCGGATCCACCAGGTCGCATAGGTGGAAAATTTATAGCCCTTGGTGTAGTCGAATTTCTCCACGGCTTTGATGAGGCCGAGGTTCCCCTCCTGGATGAGGTCGAGGAAGAGCATCCCGCGGCCCACGTAGCGCTTGGCGATGGAGACCACGAGCCGGAGATTCGCCTCCGCCAGGCGCTGCTTGGCCACTTCGTCGCCTTCGCTCATGCGCTGGGCCAGGTCGACCTCCTCGTCCGGGGTCAGGAGACTCACCTTGCCGATCTCCTTGAGGTACATGCGCACCGGGTCGTCGATGCTGTAATTGTCGCTGAGCGCGTTGGGATCCACCAGCTCCTCCTCGGGGATCTCCTCGATCTCCTCGATCGGAGGCTCGGCATCGTCCGGGAGCTCCGGCAGAAGGTCCTCCACGGAGATCTCCACGCCGTTGCTCTCCAGCGCATCGTAGAATTTATCGATCTGCTCGCTGTCCAGATCCAGTTCTTCAAGTACATCCATGAGCTCGGAAGCCGAGAGTTTGCCCTTCTGCTTGCCCCGCTCGAGAAGCTCATTGAGCCTCTCCTGGGGGGATACGGGCGTCTGCGGTTCCTGCTTCTCCTGCTTCTGTTCGCTCATCTTTTTTTCACTCATGTTCCGAACCTCCGTAGCCTTTTTTCTTTTTATAAGTCTCCCAGGCAGCAAGAAGCGCTCCGTCTCCTTCTTTTACCGAGCGTTTTAATGCCTGCTCCCTGATGGTGGCTATGTAATCCTCCAGCGCCTGCGGCGCTTTGGCCGCCGACTCCGGCTTTTGCAAAACGAGCGCCAGGTGGCTCATCTCCGCCGCATCGAACGTCTCCGCCAGCGGCGCGAGCGCGACGCTGCGCCCGTCCTGATACCGGTCGCGCAGCGCGGCGAACGCTTTCCCCAGAAGCGGCGCGGAGAAATCCTCCGGCCGAAGTTCGGCGGCCTCCTCCAGAAGCTGCGGTTCGAGAAGAACGAGGCGCAGCACGCCCTCCTCCGCCACCGCGCTTCGTACGTCCCCGTACCGGAGCGTCCGCTCTTTCGGCTGCAGCGCCGCGGCGGGGGCAAGGTCCCGCCGCTCCTGCTTTTTCTGCGCTTCCTTCGCCCGGCGCTTCCGCAGCCGCGCGACCTCCAGCCCCACGGCCTCGGCCGACACGCCCGCCGCCTCGGCGGCCCGGGCGCCGTATACCTCCCGCTCCACGGGACTCGGCAGGGACGCGACAAGCCCCTCGGCTTCCTTCAAAAATTCGATGCGCCCCTCGTCCGCCGTCAGATCGTATTTTCCCCGGATCTGCAAAAGTCGGTACTCGATGTGGTTTTCCGAACGGTCCAGGAGCAGCGAAAACGCCGCCGCGCCGTTTTTGCGCAAGAATTCGTCCGGGTCCTTGGCGCCCGGGACGCGCAGGACCTTCACGCGCATGCCCGTCTTCTCCAGGACGCCGATGGCCCGCTGCACGGCCGCGAGGCCAGGGCCGTCCGTGTCCCCGGAAATGACGACCTCCTGCGTATAGCGGGAAAGAAGCTGCGCGTGCTCGTCGGTGCAGCCGGTGCCCAGCATGGCCACCGCACAGTCGAAGCCGTACTGGTGCATGCTGATGGCGTCCATATAGCCCTCGGCCAGGATGATGCGGCCCTGGCGGCTCCGCTTGGCGAAATTCAGGGCGAAAAGCGTCCGGCGCTTGCTGAAGATCGGCGTGTCGGACGTGTTGAGGTATTTGGGCGTGCCGTCGTCCAGCACGCGGCCGCCGAAGGCGACCACGTCGCCGCGCACGTCGATGATGGGAAACATCAGCCGGCCGCGGAAGCGGTCGTAGACCCCGCCGTTCTGGCCGACGACGGCGAGGCCGCCGTCGAGGAGTTCCTGTTTCGTATAGCCCTGCTTCACCATCGCGGAGAGGAGATTGTCCCAGCCGCCCGGAGCGGCGCCCAGCCCGAAGCGTCGGACGGTGGCCGGTGTGAGGCCGCGCTTTTCCACATAGGCGAGCGCCGCCGCGCCGCGCGGTTCGGCGAGACACGCGTGGTAAAAACGCGCGGCGTCCTTCTGGAGCGCCAGGAGACGCGCGCGGCGCGCGCGGTACTCCCCCTCGCCTTCTTCCTCGGGCACCTCCATGCCGGCCCGTTTGGCCAGAAAGCGCACCGCGTCCGGAAAGCTCAGATTTTCGGCCTCCATAACGAAATTGACGACGCCGCCGCCTCTGGAGCAGCCGAAGCAGTAGTAAAGCTGCGCGTCCCGCTGCACGGAGAAGGAGGCCGTCTTTTCACCGTGAAACGGACACAGGCCCCAGTAGCGCCCGCCCCGCTGCTGCAGGGACGTATAGCCGCCGGCTATGTCCACGAGATCGCTCCGCGCGACCAACTCGTCCAAAAATCGCTCCGGGAATGCCATGCCGTCCCTCCTTGCGGGATAGTCTTTCCAATAATTTACAGACTTATCCGAAATGCGACCGCGCCCCGCCTATTTCACGGACCAGGCCAGGGGCAAAAATGCCCGCTTGTAGCAGTCCACCGCAAACTGGTCGGTCATACCGGCGATGTAGTCGCAGACCACCCGCTCTTTTCCGTCGCGCGCGAGCTGCGAGACGGCGTCGGCGGGGAGGTCGTCAATGTTGTTTACATAATATTCAAATAGTTGCCTGATCATGCCCTGCGCCTTGGTCTCCTCCCCCTTGGCGACAGGGTTGAGATACACGCGCTCGAACATGAAATCGTGGAGTTTCTCCATCGCCGCGCCGATCTTTTCGCTCTGGCGGAGCTCGACCGAGTCCCCGCTCCCGGCGATGACGTCCTCGG
The DNA here is from genome assembly GCA_035391945.1 of Oscillospiraceae bacterium. GTDB lineage: Bacteria > Bacillota > Clostridia > Oscillospirales > Oscillospiraceae > DAOPLW01. The sequence continues at coordinate 4,087 of DAOPLW010000126.1, forward strand.
TGAGCGTGTTGATGCGGCTGCGGTGGTCGGGGCCCAGGACGCGCGAAATGTCTTTGGGAATGTCGCGCTCCTTGATGATGCCGGCGCGGATGGCGTCGTCAATGTCGTGGTTGATATAGGCGATGCGGTCGGCCAGGCGGACGATGCGGCCCTCGAGCGTGGCGGCCTCGTCGCCTTTCGTGTGGCGGAGGATGCCGTCGCGCACCTCCCAGGTGAGGTTCAGGCCCGCGCCGTTCTTCTCCAGCGCATCCACCACGCGCAGGCTCTGCTCGTAGTGGCGGAACCCGCCGGGCATGATCTCGTCGAGAACCCGCTCTCCAGCGTGGCCGAACGGCGTGTGCCCCAGGTCGTGGCCGAAAGCCACGGCCTCGGTCAGGTCCTCGTTGAGGAAGAGCCCCCGCGCGATCGTCCGCGCGATGCGCACGACCTCGATGGTGTGGGTCATGCGGGTGCGGTAGTGGTCCCCCTCCGGCTGCAAAAATACCTGCGTCTTGTGTTTCAGGCGCCGGAAGGACTTGGAGTGGACGATGCGGTCGATGTCCCGCTGAAAGCAGGTGCGCACGGAACACTCCGGCTCCGGCA
>DAOPLW010000127.1:0-4637 GCA_035391945.1 Oscillospiraceae bacterium
GAAGCTGGCGGCGATCATCATCAGCCAGTACGGAGGACCCGACGGCGAATTAGGCGCCTCCCTGCGTTACCTGAGCCAGCGCTACACGATGCCCTATCCCGAACTCAAGGCGCTTCTCACCGACATCGGGACCGAGGAGCTTGGGCACCTTGAAATGGTGGGCACCATCGTCTACCAGCTCACGCGGAACCTGAATGAAAAGCAGATCATGGAGGCAGGCTACGCGCCTTACTTCGTCGACCACACCACCGGGGTTTATCCGACGGCGGCCGCCGGCACGCCGTTCACGGCGGCGGCTCTGGCCGTCAAGGGCGACACCATCGCCGACCTCGTGGAGGACATGGCGGCCGAGCAGAAAGCGCGCGTTACCTACGACAACATCCTGCGCATGTCGGACGACCCGGACGTCACCGACGCCATCCGCTTCCTGCGGGAGCGCGAGATCGTGCACTTCCAGCGCTTCGGCGAGGCCGTGCGGCTGGCGAAGGAGCGTCTGGACCAGAAAAACATCTACTTTACCAACCCGTCCTTCGACGCACAGTGAATCCTCTCCCCGAGCCGCGCGCGCCTTATGCCGCGCGCGGCTCAGCCTTCCGGCAGATAGCGGTAATGTCCGTCGATGCGGCCGGTTTTTGCCCAGAGCTCCAGAATGTTCTCCTCCCTGGGCTTCCCATTCGGATGGTGGATCACGTACGGAACGCCGTTGCGGTTGCGCCGGTTGGAGAGCATGCCGATGTGGCCGTCCACGACCACGATGTCTCCCCCCTGCCACTGCGCGAGATTCTCCGCGTCGCGCGGGACAAGCGTGGTGGTCAGAACTTCGGCGTTGCGGGAGAAAAAGATGTTCAGGTTTTCCACCCTGCGGAAGTCGATGTTGGGATCGGGGGTTCCGTTCGTCCGCGGGTAGGCCGCCGGGTCGGAGGCGATGTCCGCGTCCACGAGGGCTTTGAGGTCCCACCCCGCGGCGCGGTAAGCGCGCCAGATCAAATCCGTACAGACGCCCTCCGTCTCGGGCGGATAGCCGCCCTTATAGTAGGCGCTTTTGTAGGTGAGCCCGGCCGCGACCGACTGCCTGGCGCCATCCACCAGGTCGGCCAGGTCGTAAACGCCGTCGCCGTCCGCATCATGCGTGACGACAAGCTGCGGCACGGATACGGGCGGGAAGAAGACGCCGAAATACAAAACGGCGGCGCAGAGCAACATCAGCGGCAGAAAGATGAGCCGCCGGTATTTGAGCATCTCCCGCCGCTCCTTGCTGTAGGGGTCCCATTTCTGCTTTATGACAGCATCACCTGCAATTCCTCCTCGGTGAGTACGGGGATGCCGAGCTCCTGCGCCTTTTTCAGCTTCGAACCGGCGTTTTCGCCCGCCACGACGTAGCTCGTCTTCTTCGAGACAGACGAGGAGACCCTGCCGCCGCGGCGCTCGATGGCCTCGGTCGCCTCGTCGCGGGTGAAGCGCTCCAGGGCGCCTGTGAGGACGAAGGTCCTGCCAGAAAGAGCGGCGTCTCCTTCCCGCTCGGACGCCTTGAAGTTCACGCCGGCCGCGCGCAGAAGGCCGATGAGATGCCGCGACTGGGGATTCCCGAACCAGGAGATGAGGCTCCGGGCCGTGATGCCGCCGATTTCCGGCACCTGGGTCAGTTCCTCCTCCGACGCCGCGGCAAGGGCGTCGAGCGAGCCGAAGTGCCCGGCAAGAAGCTTTGCCGCCTTTTCCCCGATCTGCCGGATGCCGAAAGCGTAGAGGAGCCTTGAAAGATCGTTCTGTTTCGAGCCCTCGATGGACTCCATGAGATTTTCCGCGGACTTCTCGCCCATCCGGGAGAGCCGGGAGACATCCTCGGCGCGCAGGGCGTAGAGGTCGCCCGCGGAATGCACGAGGCCCGCCTCCGTGAGCGAGGCGACCGCCGCGGGGCCGAGCCCCGCGATGTCCATCGCGTCCCGGGAGGCGAAGTGGACCAGGTTCCGGGTAAGCTGCGCCGGGCACTCCGCGCCCGTGCAGCGCACCGCCGCGCCGTCCTCGTCGCGCATAACCGGCGCGCCGCAGACCGGACAGCGCTCCGGCAGCCGGTAAGGCACCGCGCCGTCGGGACGCTTTTCGGGCAGGACGCGCACGATCTCGGGGATGATCTCCCCCGCCTTGCGCACGAGCACCGTGTCGCCGATGCGGATGTCCTTGGAAGCGATATAGTCCTGGTTGTGGAGCGTCGCGCTCGTGACGGTCGTGCCGGCCAGGCGGACCGCCCGAACGACGGCTTTGGGGGTGAGGACCCCGGTCCGTCCCACCTGCACGACGATGTCCGTCAGCAGAGAGGGCTTCTCCTCGGGCGGATACTTGAAGGCGATGGCCCAGCGCGGGAACTTCGCGGTGCTGCCGAGGCGTTTCCGATCGGCGAGAGAATTGAGCTTCACCACCGCGCCGTCCATGCCGAAGGCGTACCGGTCGCGAAATTCCCCGATGGCGCGGATGCGCGCCGCGGCCTCCCCTATCGTCGCGCACGGCGTCGATTCGATGACCTTGAAGCGCAGCGCGCGGAGATACGAAAGCGTCTCCGCGTGGGTCTCAAACGTCCGGCCCTCACAGAGCTGGATGTTGAAGACGAGGATGTCCAGCCGCCGGAGGGCGGCAATTTTCGGGTCGAGCTGGCGCAGGGAGCCGGCCGCGGCGTTGCGGGGGTTGGCGAAGAGCGCCTCTCCCCTCTCCTCCCGCGCGGCGTTGAGCGATTCAAAGACATGGACGGGCATAAATACCTCGCCGCGCACGATAAGCCGCGCCGGGGCGTTTTCCAGCCGCAGCGGGATGCTGCGTACGGTCCGGAGGTTTTCCGTCACGTCCTCGCCCACGCGGCCGTGGCCCCGGGTGGCCCCGCGGACGAAGATGCCGTTTTCGTATTCCAGCGCTACGGAGAGCCCGTCCACTTTCGGCTCGACCATGTAGTCGGCCGCGGAAAGGACGGCGCGCACGCGCGCGTCGAATTCCAGGAGCTCCGCCTCGGAAAACGCGTCCTGCAGGCTCTCGAGCGGCACGGCGTGCGTGACGCTGGCGAAGGAGGAGAGCGCCTGACCGCCCACGCGCTGCGTGGGCGAGTCGGGCGTCACGATTTCCGGATGGGAAACCTCGAGCTCCTCCAGACGCCGCAGCAGCGCGTCGTATTCAAAATCGGAGACGGTCGGCGCGTCGAGCACGTAGTAGCGATGACTATGCTCGTTGAGGGCCTCGCGCAGGCGCGCGGCCTCGATCCTCGCTTCCGCATCGGTCATGGGAATGCCCTCCTAATTGGAATCCGCGTAATGTTCACCGAGATAGTCGTTTTTCCCGGGACCGTAGTCGTTGAATTCGTCCGCCGCGTCGCGCGCGGTGTCGAACTGGCTGAAGTAAGTATAGCTCTGCGGGACGTCGCCGACAATGACCGTCTCCGCCACGTTGATGGTGCTCTCCACGCGGGTGGTGGTCGTGTAGCCGGGCAGCAGCACGCCCACGTCCACCCCGATGTGCAGCACGATGCGGTGCACCGTCTGGTTGATACCGGCGGAGGTGAACGTATTTTCAAACGACGAGTCCGCCGCCGCCACGGAGAGGATGCGCACGGGGATGGAGGGCCCGCGGCCGGAGAGCATGCCGTTCCCCGTGAGCGTCCCGACGGGGATGCCGAACTCCTGCTCGCGCAGGTCGTTGAGGTCCGTGATGAGGACCGTGAGCAGCTCCGCGCGCAGGCGGTTGACCTGCCCCATGTCGCTTCTGACCGCGGTGACCTTGCCCTCGTCATCCTTTTCGAAGCTGATGAGAGAGGCGCAGTCGATACGGCCGGCGGCGATCTCACGGCTGATGGACGCCTCGATCGTCCGCGTGACGAGATTGCTCACGCGGGCGCTGGCGACGCTCGCCATGAGCGGCAGCAGGCGCAGATTGATGAAAATAAAAATCAGGGTCGTGAGAAGAAGCAGCGCAAACACGAGCAGCCGCCCTTTCTTGATGGGGCGGGGCTCCTTTGCGCGTCTGGGGGCGCGGCGGCGGAAAAGCGGCCGGTAAGGGCGGCGCGTCATCATGATAGATCACCCAAGGCAATCTATGCGGAAACCGGCTTGTTCGAGCACTTTCGCGCCCGTTTCCGCCAAAAAAGACCGTCAGCGACCCAAAAGCTCCGTGGCGGCCAGCAGAACGCCGGTCTTTCCGGCCTCGTAGGTCAGCCCGCCCTGCAGATAGCACGCGTAGGGCGGCCGCATGGGCGCATCCGCCGAGAGCTCGATGGACGAGCCCTGGATGAAGGCTCCCGCGGCCATGATGACCTCGCAGTCGTAGCCGGGCATCCGCCAGGGCTCGGGCGTCACGAACGAGTCCACGCTCGCGCCCATCTGGATGCCTTTGCAGAAGCGTTTGACGCCCTCCGGGTCCCCGAAGGAGATCATCTGCACGATATCGGTACGCGGCGTCCGGGACGCGGGCAGGGTCTCGTAGCCGAGAAGCTCCATGAGCCGCGCGGCGAAAACGGCGGTCTTGAGCGCCTGCGCGACCGTGTGCGGCGCGAGGAAAAAGCCCTGGAAAAGGAGCCGGTTTTGCCCCAGCGTCGCGCCGCACTCGCGGCCGATGCCCGGCGCGGTCAGGCGCATGGCGGCGGCCTCGACGAGGTCTCGCCGCCC
>DAOPLW010000128.1:0-4532 GCA_035391945.1 Oscillospiraceae bacterium
ATTTTTCTGCCCTTCCTGTACCTGCCTCTTTCCGGCTGGCTCGCGGGGCTTTTTTCCTGAACGGATCAAAACGAACGCCCCCGCGCCGCGGCGCGGGGGCGTATTCTTTTAGTCGAAAACGAAAGCGGGATGGATGGGACCCGGCGCGGCCGTTTTTCCCAGCCAGCGGACGACGCCGAAGGGGATGGCCTCGCCCTCATCCGCCGAGAGGGGCATCCGGAGCTGCCAGCGGCCCGGAAAACGGCTCGTCAGAAGCGCCGCGGCCTCCCGGGCGGAGAGGCCCGCCGGGGGCAGCAGCTCCCGTGCGAGAAACGCGCCGCCTATGTTTTCCGCGGCGGCTGCGGCGGTGTGCCCGCCGATGTGCAGCGCGTAGAGATCCGCGCCGCCGAGGCGTGAAAGGTTCTTCTGATGGGCGATCTGGCGCGCTTCCGGCACGACGTGCGCCGCGCCGGCGAGAAGCGTCCCGCGCAGCGCGCCGTATGCCGCCGGCGTGAGAGCCTCGACTCTGCCCGGCGCGCCGGAGAGAGCGGGCGGCGTCCACAGGCGCAGCGGCAGGTCGGCTGAAAAACCCTGCCGCCCGAAATAGGAAAAGAGCGAGGGGCCGGCCGGGACCAGATGGACGGCCTGGAGGCCTCCTCGTCCGTAAGTGTCGAAAGCGTATGAAAGAAGCCTCTGCGCAAGGCCGCGGCCCTTCTCGTCCGGGTGGGAGCAGAGCGCATAGACGTAGACCGCTTCGTGCAGCGCGCCGTCTCTGTCCCGGATGGGGGCCGGAAGGCCGCAGAGCATGGCACGGGGCGCGCCGCCCTCCGTGAGGAGGAGGAAGTCCTCCGCGCCGGCGCAATCCCTGAAAAAGAGGTCGATGTAGCCGTCGGTGTCGCCGAAACAGGTTTTCCAGAGCGTGCGTATGGCGGAGAGATCCCCCGTGCGCCCGGGGCGCAGGTCCATCCTCATCGGATTTCCTCCGCCGTCCATTTTTCGACCATGAGGTCGGGGTAGTAGGACTCTTTGGAGCGGCGCAGGCCGGGCAGGCCCAGATCGTCCTCGCGGTTGAGGTAGACGACATCCGGGTGCCGCGCGCGGATGAGCCGGGCAAACTCGCGGTTGATCATCGCGTAGGCGCCGGCATAGCTCTCCAGAGCCTTTTCAAAATGGATGTCGTAGGTGTCCCCCGCCATGTGCCTGCCGAGTGCGAAGGCCACGGGCCGGCCTCCTCCGGCGCGGAGCAGGCCGCCCTCCAGACCAAGCGCGGAAAACTCGTCGAACGCCTGCGCGAGGAGGTCTGCCTCCCAGCGAACGCTCTCCCCCTCGGCGAGGTTTTCCCGGTACCACGCGGCGTCCACGGCGCGGCAGTCGCCGAGGTTCGCGGGGGTGATGGGCTCGAAGCTCCAGTCGGGATTCGTCTGCACGAAGCGGTTGATGTGCGTGCGCTTGTTGTGGAGCTTTTTGCCGGCTACCTCGGCGAGCCGGATGGCGAGGTAGAGGTAGTCCGAGCCGTCCCGGTCGGACGAAAAGGCAAAGCGTCCGGGGAAAAGGCGCTCCAGGAGCGCCTTGCCCTCAATGGGTACGCAGACCAGGCGAAGGGGAGTGCCCCGCGCGGCGGCGTCCGCGGCGAGGGTTTCCACGGCGGCGGCCATGTCGCCGTCCCCCATGGGGTAGAGATAGGCTTCGCCCGCCACGCCGCACACGCGGATGAGGGCGAAGCCGTTCAGGTCGCAGACCTGCTGGCAGTATACGCTCTGCCAGAGATAGATGTTGACGAAGTTGTATTCGCAGGCGCGCAGCCTCGCGCGAGCCGAGCGCTCGTCGAGCCAGGGCTTATCCGCGAGGGTGGGTGCGTGGAAGGTTATCATATCGTGCCGTTTCTCCTTACTTTGCGGGATGGGGACGCTCCTCGAGCGCGGTGATCATGTCCACGCGCCTGGCGTGGCGCCCGCCCTCGAATTCGGTGTTGAGCCAAGTGTCCACGATGTCCTCGGCCAGAGACGGGCCGATGACGCGGCCGCCGAGGCACAGGACGTTGGCGTTGTTGTGGCGGCGGCTCATCGCCGCGGAGTAGGACTCCGAGCAGGTCACCGCGCGCACGCCTTTGATCTTGTTGGCCGTGATGCATACGCCCAGCCCCGTGCCGCAGCAGAGGATGCCCAGCTCGCAGACGCCGGCGGCGACGGAGCGGGCGACCTCCGAAGCATAGACGGGGTAGTCCACGCTCTCCTCGTTGTAGCAGCCGAAATCCTTCACGGGGATGCCGCGCTGCTCGAGATAGTTCAGGATATGGCGCTTGAGCAAGAAGCCGCCGTGGTCGCTGCCCAGTGCGATCATATTTTCCGCCTCCTTAGATTTTGTGAAAAACAGGGGTCCGCCGCTCAAAAGCGGTTATGTAATGAAAACCGCAGTCGCGCAGGAGATCGAGCGCCTCCTCGTTCCAGGCCCCCACGTGCCGGGGGTCGTGGGCGTCGGAGCCGACGGTGATGATTTCGCCCCCGCAGGCGCGGTAGAGCAGGAGCTCGTCCCGGCCGGGAAGCGGATTGTCCTTGCCGCAGTTGGTGTTTAGCTCGATGCCCTTGCCCCGGCGCACCGCGGCGGTAAAGATCGCGCGCAGTTCCTCCGTGTAGCGTCCGAACGAGAGATCGAGGCCCAGGTTGTGCCTGAAGTAGCGCAGCGGGAGCGTCACGTGGGAGAGCGCGTCGTAGTCGCCCTTTTCGGCGAGGAGAAGCAGCTCCTCGAGGTAGGCCTCGCTCATGGCGCGGCAGGTCTCCTCGCGTTCCGATTCGAGGAAATAGAAATCCCTCCGGCCGAACTGCGGCGCGGTATTGTGGATGGAGCCGAGGACGAAGTCCAGCTCCGGCGCGGCCCCGAGGATGCGCGCGGCGGCCTCGAAGTCCTCGGTGGCCTCCCCCAGCTCCACGCCGAAGCGAAGGATGAGCTGATCGCCATAGCGCTCCCGCGCGGCGGCAAACTGCTCCCGCGCGGGTGCCCAGTCGTGCGTGCGCACCGGGCTCACGTCGTAGTCGAGAAGGTCGATGTGGTCCGTGATGCACAGCTCGTCCAATCCCGCGCAGATGGCCGCCCGGGCCAGAAGCGACATGCTGGAATCGGCGTCGGGGGAGCAGCTCGAGTGGGTGTGGTAGTCGATGTGATACATCAAATCAGTCCTGTCGTGCGTAGTTTGAATGCGCCCGCAGGCGAATGCCGCCGGACACAGAGCATCGCCGCCTGCGGCAGAGGCGGGAGAGAGAGCCGGCGCGCGGCGCCGGAGAGGGTCCGCGCCCGCCCCGGAAAGATCAGAAAGGCCAGGTGGGGAACCACTGGAGAAAGTTGGTCGTATACCAGATCGGCACCGTAATGCCGACAAGCACAGGGTAAAAAGCCGCATAGAGCACGCCGCAGCCGGCGGTAAAGCCGTATACGGCCGCGCGGGCGCCCTCCGCCTTCCGCTCGATGAGGTCGTTCATCACATAGGAGACCGCGAGAACGAGAAAGAGGGAGGCGGGGAAATAGTGGTAGGCGAAGGTCGGGCGCGAGATGGGGATCCAGGGCACGAGCTGCGCCAGATAACCGATCACGATAAAAAGCGCGGTGCCGGAGCGTACCCGGATAAAACGCCAGACGAGCGCGAAGAGGGCCAGGAGGCCGCCCCAGTAAAGGACCGGGTTGCCGAAGGCGCCGAAGGCGCATTTGAGACCGTTTCCCATGCCCGTCTCCAGGTAATAGAGGATGGGCCGGATGTCGAAGATCCACATCCACCATTTGGAGGCGTAGGGATGGCTCTGCGTCACGCCGCGGTGGTAGTTGAACATATAGACCTGGTTGTCCCAGATGAGCTTGAAGGTGAGCGGCTCCCCCTTTGCCGCGGCGTAGGGGAGGTAGGAGGCGCAGTAGATGACGCCGGGGATGGCGACAAAGAAAAGAACGGAGAAAAGAATGGTCCCGGTCAGCCAGCCGCCGAAGCGGGCGCCTTCGCCGCGCCCGATGAAGAAACGGCCGCGACGGACGGCGTTGATAAACCAGAGCACCGCGAGGCCCGCGCCGCCGTAGAGCACCGTCCATTTGCAGGCCGCGCCGATGCCGAAGAAAAGGCCGGAGAGGAAAAGCGAGGGCAGGCTCTGCAGGACGGTGGCGTCGTCCGGCAAACTGAGGTATCGGTAGAAGAACCAGTACATCAGGAGGATGAAAAAGACCGCGTACGTGTCGATGGTGGAGATGCGCGTCTGCGTCAGGTGCATGAAATCGAAGGCGAAGAGCAGCGTCCCGCAGACGGAGACCGCGGTCTTGCCGAAGAGGTTCTTGAGGAAGCAGTAAAGAAGCGGCAGCATCAAGACCCCGAAGAGCGTGCCCATGAAGCGCCAGCCGAACGGCGTCATGCCGAAGAGACGGATGCCCAGGCCCAGGATCAGCTTCCCGAGCGGCGGATGCGTGATTTCGTAGGGATAGATGCCGCGGATGTGCTCGTAAGCCGTGCGCGCGTGATAGATCTCGTCGCAATAGGTCGAATGCATGTAACTGCGCTCGGTCGGGACAGTGTCCTGCTCGTC
>DAOPLW010000129.1:0-4515 GCA_035391945.1 Oscillospiraceae bacterium
AGAACGGTGGAGGGCGAGGAGTACACCCTGCGCTGTTATCTTTTGACGGAGGAGATCTACGCCGGCGCGCGGCTGCGCGCGGAGCGTTACGGCGTGCGCCTGGAGCTCCTGCGCGGCGGCGCTACGGAGGCGGCCGAGGCCGCCGCTTTGACCATGAGCGGCGCGGCGGCGGCCGGACTCATGGAGACGCTCGTCTCCGGCGGCGTCACGCCCGCGGCGCTGCCGGACGTGATCAGCGACTGGCAGCACGCCGAATATTTAGACTGTTATCGAAATGTAACTTGACAAAATCTCCGCCGCGGCATATCCTACGTTTAGATAAACTTCTAAATGAAGGGGAGCGGACGCCGTGGGCATGCAGGACACGTTCAAGGCCCTCTCCGACCCGACCCGGCGCTCGATTCTCGAGCTGCTGCGGGACGGGGCGAAGACGGCGGGGGAGATCGGCGCGCAGTTCGACATGACGGGCGCGACGATCTCGCACCATTTGGCGGTGCTGCGGGAGGCGGACCTCATCACGGATACGAGGATGGGAAAGTTCATTTACTATGAGCTGAGCACCACCGTGATGGACGAACTCATCGGCTGGGTGTCCGCGCTGCGGGGAGGTCATTCCAATGAAAAAGATCAGTAAGATGCAGGGCATCGCGCTTGCGATCGCGCTCCTGTCGGCAGCCGTCACAGTGGTGTTTTACGGGCGTCTGCCGGCCGAGATCCCGGTCCACTGGAATCTGGACGGCACGGTGAACTACGGCGCCAGGAGCATGCTCTGGCTCCTCGGGGGGCTCCCGATCGTGCTCTGGTGCCTGTTCGTGCTGCTGCCCAAAATCGACCCCAGGCGGGAGAACTACGGAAAGTTTCGGGGCGTTTACGACGCCTTTAACGCCGTGATGATGCTCTTTTTCCTGGGCATTACGTGCGTCACGATCTCCGAGAGCCTGTACCCGGGGCGTATCTCGGTCGCCGCCGTAATCACCGCCGGGTGCGGCCTGCTCTTCGCCTTCATCGGCAACATGATGCCGAAGTTCAAAAGCAACTTCTTCGTGGGGATCAAGACCCCGTGGACGCTCTCGAGCAGCGAGGTCTGGAACAGGACGCACCGGTTTGCCGGCTATCTCTGGTTTGCCGGCGGGATCGTCATCGTGCCGTTGGCGGTGCTTCTTCCCAGCGAGAATCTTCTTTTCGGGCTCTTTATGGCGATCATCCTCGTCATGGCGTTTCTGCCCATGGTGATGTCGTACGTCTGGTACCGCCGCGAGCAGAAAGGGGAACAGCAGTGAAAAAAAGGCTCTTCAACTATCTGGCGCTGGCCTTCGCGCTGACCTGGATTCCGGTGTTTGTCCTTCTGGCGATGGGGTATCCGTACAGCAGCATCGCGTTTTTCGTCTGCCTTTTCTGCGTGATGCTCATGCCGGCTCTCTCTTCCATTCTCACGCGCCTGGTGACGAAGGAGGGGTTTAAGGACCTGATGCTGCGGCCGAAGTTCCGCGGCCATCTCCGGTATTACCTCGCCGGCTGGCTTCTGCCGGGCGTCCTGATCCTGGCGGGCGCGGCGCTGTACTTTGCCGTCTTCCCGCGGACGTTCGATTCCTCGCTGTCGGTCCTGAAGATGGTGTTTATCAAGCAGCTCGCAACGCGCTCCATCGGGACGATCATCCTCATGCAGATGGCGCTCGGCTGGCTGGCGGCCCCCTTCATCAATTTCATTCCCGCGCTCGGCGAGGAGCTCGGCTGGCGCGGCTATATGCTGCCGAAACTCTGCGCGCTTCTGGGCACGAAGAAGGCAATTCCGGTTTCCGGTATTATCTGGGGGCTCTGGCACGCGCCGATGATCGCGGCGGGCCACAACTACGGCACGGGCTACTGGGGCTGGCCCGTCACGGGGATTCTCGCGATGGTGGTTTTCTCCATGGCCTACGGCAGCTTTCTCGCCTGGCTCACGCTGAGAAGCGGCAGCGCGCTGCCGGCCGCGCTTGCCCACGGCGGACTCAACGGGTTTGCTTCCATCGGTGTCTACTTCTGCCGCGGCGGGGCGTACAGCCCCTTCGTGGGCCCCGTTGCGACGGGCATCGTGGGCGGCGCGCCGGTTCTCGTCGCCGGATATCTGTTCTGGCGCCGCAGCCGCAGCCTCTCTTTCGCGCCGGCGGGGGAGAGCGGTTCCGTGTCGGAAGACGCCGGGGAGGATCCGGATGTGGAATAAAATTTTGCGGGAAACCATCCGGCCCCTTTACAAAAGAGGCCGGATGGTTTATAATCCTTAAGTTAGCTGAGTCTAACTCCTGGAAGGACGCGAGACGATGGAAACGTTGGAAAAAAAGACGCGGACGCTCGCGCAGCTCTCCCCGGGCGAAAAGGGCGTTATTGCGGAAGTGGGGAACACCGCCGGGCCCCTGCGCCGCCGGCTGGTGGATATGGGCCTCACGCCCGGTACGGAGGTGCTCGTCCGGAAGATCGCGCCCTTTGGGGACCCTCTTGAAATCAATCTGCGCTGCTATGAGCTCTCGCTGCGGCGTTCGGACGCCGCGCGCATCACGGTGCTTCCCGTGGAGGAGGGTAAGGTGCGAACGCCCCGCTGCCGCATCCCGATGATGCAGCGGATCCCGGACCCGGATACGCTCCGCCGCATGGGGGAGGCGCACCGCGCCGAGGCGGCGGACCACCCCGTCAGGGCCGACTATGCGACCCACGACGCGCGCACGATGAAGATCGCGCTGGTGGGGAACCCCAACTGCGGCAAGAGCACGCTTTTTAACGCCCTCACCGGCGGCAACGCCTATGTCGGCAACTGGCCCGGCGTAACCGTGGAGAAGAAAGAGGGCCGCGCCCGGATCGACGGAAAGTCCCTCACGCTGGTGGACCTGCCGGGCATCTATTCGCTCTCGCCCTACTCGATGGAGGAGGTGGTGGCGCGCCAGTTCATCATCAATGAACATCCGGACGCCATCATCGACATCGTGGACGCGACGAACATCGAGCGGAATCTCTATCTCACCGTGCAGCTTCTGGAGCTCGAGCGGCCGATGGTGGTCGCGCTCAACTTCATGGACGAGGTGGAGAAGCACGGCGACAAGATCGACGCGGAGCGTCTCTCGCGGCTTTTGGGCATTCCCGTGGTGCCGATTTCAGCGCGCGACGGCGTGAACCTCGACGAACTTTTGCGCCTGGCGCACCGGCAGATGCACGTGGGCGTCACGGTGGAGCCGGACGACCTCTACGACGATTTTACGCACGAGATTCACCACCGGATGGGCGAGATGGTGCACGACTTCGCTTACGAGGCGGGTATCCCCGCCCACTGGGCGGCGGTGAAGGCGCTCGAGGGCGACGAGCTTGTGATTAAGGCGCTCGGGCTCGACCAGAAGACGGCGGCGCGCGTCGAGTCGATCGCGCGGGAGTACGAGGGCGCGAGCGAGCTGGGCGACCGTGAGACGCTCGTCGCGGACAGCCGCTACGCCTTTATTGAGCGCGTCGTGAGCCAGACCGTGAAGCGGGGCCGTCCCCTGGGCGAGCCGACCCTCTCGGACGAGATCGACAGCGTGGTGACGCACAAATATTTCGCGGTGCCGATCTTCCTTGCCATGATGCTCGCGATGTTCTCCCTGACGTTCGGGCCGCTGGGCTCCTGGCTCTCGGACGGCGTGGATTACCTCATAAACGGGCGCCTCGCCGGCGCGCTCGGCGGCGCTTTGACCGCCGTGGGCGTGAACCCCTGGGTGAAAAGCCTGATTCTCGACGGAATGCTCACGGGCGTGGGCGGCGTTTTGACCTTCCTGCCGCAGATCGCGCTCCTCTTCCTGTTTCTCTCCATCCTGGAGGACTCGGGTTATATGGCCCGCGCGGCATTTATCATGGACAGGCTTCTGCGGCGCTTTGGCCTCTCCGGCAAGGCGTTTATCCCGATGCTCATGGGCTTCGGCTGTACGGTGCCGGCCGTCATGGGCGCGCGCACGATGGAGCAGGAGCAGAACCGGCGCATGACGATCCTGCTCGTGCCGTTCATGAGCTGCTCGGCGCGCCTGCCGGTCTACGGGCTCCTGACGGCGGCCTTCTTCCCCAAATATTCGGGGCTCGTGATCTTCTCGCTTTATGTGCTCGGCCTTCTCATGGCGATCGTCTCCGGCGCGATCTTCAAGCGCACGCTCTTTCGGGGCGAGACGGCGCCGTTCGTACTGGAGCTGCCGCCTTACCGGATGCCGACGGTGAAAAACGTTGTGCTCCATGTCTGGGAGCGGGTGAGGGGCTTTCTCACGAAGGCCGGAACGCTGATTCTGGCCATGAGCATCGTGCTCTGGTTTTTGAGGAGCTTCGACGGGAACCTCGCCATGACCGCGGACGCCTCCATGAGCCTCCTGGGCCGCTTCGGGGTCCTTCTCGCGCCGTTCTTCGCGCCTCTCGGCTTCGGCAAGTGGCAGGCGGCGGTGGCGCTGCTCACGGGGGTTATCGCCAAGGAGGCGGTGGTGAGCTCCCTCGCGCTCTTCTACGGGTTTTCGACGCTGGAGGGCGCCGTCTCCATCC
>DAOPLW010000130.1:0-4480 GCA_035391945.1 Oscillospiraceae bacterium
AGAGACCCTCCCGCATGAGGAGGATGTCCGTGTTGTCGCCGACGTAGCAGCTCGTCGCGCCCAGGTGGATGATGCCTTTCGCCGACGGGCACTGGAGGCCGTAGGCGTAGACGTGGCTCATCACGTCGTGGCGGACTTCCGCCTCGCGCTTCTCGGCGTCCGCGTAATTGATGTCGTCGCGGTGCGCCTCGAGCTCGGCGATCTGTGCGTCGGTGATGGGGAGCCCCTGCCCCTGTTCCGCGCGGGCGAGGGCGATCCAGAGCCTGCGCCAGGTGCGGAACTTGTGCTCCTCGGAGAAGATGCGCTGCATCTCCTCGGAGGCGTAGCGCGTCTCGAAGGGGGAAATATACCGGCTGTGATCCATGGCTGACCCTCCTCGTCTTATTTGAAGTAGTCCACGCCGCCCTCGAAGAGCGGCTGGAATTTGACGCCGTTCATGTTCTTGTAGAGGTAGTTGCCGCTGCGCTCGGTGTGGCCCATCTTGCCGAGAATGCGCCCGTCCGGGCTCGTGATGGCCTCGACGGCGAGCATGCTCCCGTTGGGGTTATGGCGCACGTCCATGGTTGCCCGCCCGTCCGGGTCGACGTACTGCGCGGCGATCTGCCCGTGCGCGGCCATCTCCGCAAGGAGCGGTTCCGGCGCGAGGAAGCGGCCCTCGCCGTGGCTCACCGCGATGGTGTACACGTCCCCGACCCGGCAGCGGGAAAGCCACGGGGAGAGGACCGAGGAGACGCGCGTGCGCACCAGCGTGCTCTGGTGGCGGCCGATGGCGTTATAGGTGAGCGTCGGGCAGGTCTCGTCCATGTCGCGGATGTCGCCGAAGGGGACGAGCCCGAGCTTCACGAGCGCCTGAAAGCCGTTGCAGATGCCGAGCATCAGGCCGTCCCGTCGCTGCAAGAGATCGCGCACGGCGTCCGTGACGGCGGCCGCGCGGAAGAAGGCGGTGATGAACTTCGCGCTCCCGTCCGGCTCGTCGCCGCCGGAAAAGCCGCCGGGAATCACGACCATCTGACTGCGGCGGATGGCCTCCGCCAGCGCCCGGCAGCTCTCGGAGACCGCGGCGGGAGAGAGGTTGTTGATGACGAAGACTTCGGGCTGCGCGCCGGCGCGCCGCAGCGCGCGGGCGGTGTCGTATTCGCAGTTGGTGCCGGGGAAGACGGGGATGAGGGCGCGCGGCTTTGCGAATTTCCGGGAGGCGACCGCCACGCGTCCCAGGTCACTCGAGAGCGTCTCCGCCGGTGTCGTCCCGGAGGGCGCGCGGTAGGGGAAAATGGGCTCCAGCCGGCTCTCCCAGGCCTTCTGGATGGGGGCGAGATCCGCGTCGCCGAAGGTGTACTCCTCCGTGACGACGCCCAGCGGCGTGCCGATGTTCATGTTGCCGTCAAGCTCCAGGATGAAGCTGCCGTAGGCGGGGCAGAAAAGGGTCGTCCAGTCCAGCCCGCCCGCCAGTTTCAGCCCGAGGCGGTTGCCCATGCACATCTGGAAGAGGCTCCCGGCGAGGCACCCGTAGCCCGGCGTGGCGGCCGAGCGCACCATGCCCATGCGGATGAGCGCCTGCGTGAGATCCATGATCTGGCGCAGGGACGCCGGGTTCGGCAGCAGCTTGTCGTCCATGTCGGGTTTGAGGAGCACGACGCGGCTCCCCGCCCGCTTGAATTCGGGGCTCACGAGGTGCTGCACGTCTCCCGTGGAGACGGCGAAGCCGACGAGCGTGGGCGGCACGTCCAGATGCTCGAAGCTGCCGGACATGGAGTCCTTGCCGCCGATGGCCGCCACGCCCAGATCCGTCTGCGCGGTGAGGGCGCCTAAAAGCGCCGCGACGGGCTTGCCCCAGCGCGCGGGGTCGCTCCCGAGCTTCTCGTAATACTCCTGGAGGGAGAGATAGGCGTGCTCACGCTGGAAGCCGGAGGCCACCAGGCGGCACAGACTTTCCGCCACGGCGAGGTAGGCCCCGTGATAGGGGCTCTTTTCCGCGATGTAGGGATTAAATCCCCAGGCCATGCCGGTGCAGGTGTTCGTTTCCCCCTCCACCGGGATTTTCGCGGCCATGGCCATGGCCGGGGTCAGCTGGTATTTCCCGCCGAAGGGCATGAGGACCGTCCCCGCCCCGATCGTGGAGTCGAAGCGCTCGGAGAGTCCCTTCTTCGAGCAGACGTTCAGGTCGGAGACGAGGGAGGTCAGCCGCGCGGCGAGCGTGCCGCCGGCCCATTCCGGTTTCCAGAGGCAGGGGGCGGAAACCGCGGCGCGCGCGTGTTTTTCCGCGCCGTTGGAGGCGAGGAAGCTCCGCTTCAGATGAACGATGACGTTTCCGCGCCAGCGCATCGTAAGGCGCGGTTCCGCCGTGACGGTGGCGACAACCGTCGCCTCCAGGTTCTCTTCGTTCGCAAGACGGATAAAGCGCGCCGTGTCCTCCGGCGCGAGGACCGCCGCCATGCGCTCCTGGCTTTCGCTGATGGCGAGCTCCGTGCCATCCAGCCCGTCGTATTTTTTGGGGACCGCGTCCAGATCGATGGAGAGCCCGTCGGCGAGTTCCCCGATGGCGACGGACACGCCGCCCGCGCCGAAGTCGTTGCAGCGTTTGATGAGCCGTGCCGCCTCGCCGTTCCGGAAAAGGCGCTGGAGCTTGCGCTCGACGGGCGGGTTGCCCTTCTGCACCTCCGCGCCGCAGGTCTCCAGGCTCCCCTCGCAGTGGGCCTTGGAGGCGCCGGTGGCGCCGCCGCAGCCGTCGCGGCCGGTGCGCCCGCCCAGGAGCACCACCGTGTCGCCGGGGGCGGGGACCTCCCGCCGGACGTTTGCCGCCGGGGCCGCGCCGACCACGGCGCCGATTTCCATCCGCTTTGCGACGTAACCGGGGTGGTAAAGCTCGTCCACCTGTCCGGTGGCGAGGCCGATCTGGTTGCCGTAGCTGGAGTAGCCGGCGGCAGCCGACGTGGTGATCTTCCGCTGCGGGAGCTTGCCGGGGAGCGTCTCGGAGACAGGGACGAGCGGATCGGCCGCGCCCGTGACGCGCATCGCCTGGTAGACATAGGCGCGCCCGGAGAGAGGATCGCGGATCGCGCCGCCCAGACAGGTGGCCGCGCCGCCGAAGGGCTCGATCTCGGTCGGGTGGTTGTGCGTCTCGTTTTTGAAGAGGAAGAGCCAGTCCTGTTTTTCGCCGTCCACGTCCGCGGTGATTTTCACCGTGCAGGCGTTGATTTCGTCCGACTCGTCCACGTTTTTGAGTTCGCCCGTGTGCTTGAGCCACTTGGCGCCGATGGTCGCCATGTCCATGAGCGAGACGGGCTTGTTTTTGCCTGCGTAGAGCGTCCCGCGCATGGAGAGGTACTGCTTGAAGGCGGCCTCCGCCGGCTTGTTTTCAAAGGTCACGTCGTCCAGAATGGTGCCGAAGGTCGTGTGGCGGCAGTGGTCGCTCCAGTAGGTGTCGATGACGCGGATCTCGGTGATGGTCGGGTCGCGGCTTTCGGAGACGAAATAGTCCTGGCAGAATGCAAGGTCAGCCTCGTCCATGGCGAGGCCCCGTTCAGAGAGGAACGCCGTGCGCGCGGCCGCGTCCATCTCCCGGAAGCCAGCGAGGACCTCCACGTCGGCCGGCACGGGGTAGTCCGTGCGGAGCGTCGCGCGCGGAGCGAGATCGGCCTCGCGCGCCTCGACGGGGTTGATGACATATTTTTTGATGGCGGCAAGCTCCGTCTTCGTGGGACTTCCGGTCAGGAGGAACACCCGCGCGCTGCGGACCGCCGGCCGCTCGCCCTGGCTGACGAGCTGGATGCACTCGGCCGCGGACTCCGCCCGCTGGTCGAACTGCCCCGGGAGATATTCTGCGGCGAACACCGCGTCCGCCTCCGGCAGGTCGAAGGACACGTCGTCCACCTGCGGTTCGGAAAACACGGTGTGCACGCACGCATGGAAAAGGGCCTCGCCGAGGCCCTCCGCGTCGTAGCGGTTGAGAAGACGCAGCTCCGTGACCGAAGAAATGCCCAGGAGCGAACAGAGCTCCGCGAGGAGCTTTTTCGCCTCGTCGTCAAAACCTTTTTTCTTTTCCACATAGACCCGATTAACCACGGATTTGACCTCCTGTCAGCCCTGTTTTGCGTGAAGCGCCCGGGCGCCGATATCGTTTCGGCGGTGCATCCCCGCAAAGGAGATGCCATCCGCGGCCCGGTAGGCCGCGTCCACCGCCAGGCGCAGCGTGTCCCCCGTGGCCGTGACGCCCAGGACCCGTCCGCCTGCCGTGAGAAGCGTGTCGCCCTCGCGTTTTGTCCCCGCGTGGTAGACCGTCGCGCCCGGCGCCTGTCCGTCCGTGAGGCCGGAGATGGGAAAGCCCGTCTGATATTTGGCCGGATAGCCGCCGGAGGCGAGCACGACGCAGGCGGCGTGGCGGGTCGAGAAGCGCACGGGCGTTTCCGCGAGCGTACCGGCCGTGACCGCGCGCATGACCGCAAAAAGATCGCTCTCCAGAAGCGGCAGCACCACCTGCGTC
>DAOPLW010000131.1:0-4463 GCA_035391945.1 Oscillospiraceae bacterium
TCGAGAGCATGGAGCAGGACGTCGGACTCGGCCGCAGCCCCATCGCAAACTCCCTGCGCTTCCATAGCGCCGTGGTGAACGCGTCAGGCAACAACGTGCTGGCGGACGTTTACAGATACCTGAATTCGCTGCTCAATTTTTCCCGCACGCGCACCCTGTTCGATCTTCAGCACAGGCCGGAAGCGCTTTCTTTCCATAAGCGGATCTACGGCCGCATTTTGGTGCACGACGGCGAAGGCGCCGGCGCGGAGATGCGGGAGCACCTCCAAAACGAACTGACCATGCTCAACGAACCCGAGCACCAGGACCGCCCGGATGGGCCGGAAGCGTGCGGCGCCGCAGGGGACAGCGCACTGCCGCAGTTCTGAGAGAACATGAGGGCCTCTTCCCAGGAAGAGGCCCTCATGTTTTTCGATTATCCGGACGGCCGGGAAAACGGCTACGCGACCAGTTCCACCGTATAGCCCAGATCGCGCAGGCTTTCGACGATGCCGCCCGATCCGACCATGTGGCCGGCGCCGACGATGAGAACGACGGTGTTTTCGCCCTCCGCCTCCAGACAGGCAACGGCCGCCTCGGTCATATGCGGGTCGCGCTCGCTGAAGAGGAGAGCGGTAAGTTCGTCGCCCGAGGCGAGCGCGGCGTCCTTGTCGTAAACGGCCTGGAAGCCGGCCAGGTCGCGCGCCTTCCACGCGGCAAGCATGGCGTCGAGCTGTGTCAGCCCCGTCTCGTCGGCTGCCGCGCCGTCGTCGCCTTCGGGCGCGTTCAGGAGCGTCAGGTAGGAATTCAGGCAGGAGGCCAGGTACGCCTCCTGGTACGGCTGGGAGAGGGAATCAAAGAGGTCCGCCTGGAAGGCATAGCCTTCGACCTCGCCGATGGAAACGCCGTTTACCATCGCCTTGCTGTAAGCGTAGGAGTCGATCACCATGACGTCCGAACCGTCGTCCTCCTGCAGGCTCAGGCTGCTGAGCGTATTGGCCAGGGCCCAGGGCTTGTAGACGGCGATCTGCGCCTCCGTCAGACCCATATCTTCAAATACCTCCACCACTGCGGCGTAGAGATCCGGGTCGACGTGGTCGGCGAGCGTCGTGCCGTCCGAGTACATCTGCGCCTGCATGAAATAGGAAATGCCGTCCACGTTGAGAAAATCGACTTCGAAGAGCGCCTCGTCGGCCGTGGAGAGGATACCGCGCAGGTCGGAGGAAAAAGGATAGAGGTTGCCGCGGTCGACATGGATGGTGCCCAGGAGATAGAGCGTGTTGCCGCCGCTTGTCGCTTTCCAGAGCAGGCCCTTCGAGCCGGCGCCGCACTCGTCGTAGACCGCGGTCACGAAGCGCGCGGCGAAAATCGCCGCCTCGGGGAAGGAGCAGGAGCAGTCGAGCATGTAATCGCCGGAGGCGTCGCCGCGCAGCACGCCGCGGCGCACCATGCAGCTGATGTTATCGGTATGGAGTTGGTTTTCGTCGGTGGGGTCGAACGAGGTGCAGAAGCCGAGCTGGTTGTGGAGCAGCTCCAGCACCTGCCGGCGCGTATAGGGCCCCTCGACGGTCATGGGCGTCTGCGAGGCCTGCCGTTCCATGCCGATCTGCGCGAAGCTCTGATACACGCAGTCACAGATACGCTGCATCTGCGCGTCGGAAACGGCGGTCTCGATGTTGATGTTGTCCTCGCTTGTCAGCAGGCCCAGAGCCTCCGCGTCCACAAGCGGGTCGAGCACCCAGGCGTCCGCCGCCGCGGCGAGGGGGGAGAGGGTCAGGACTGCGACGAGCAGGAGAACGAAAAGTCTGAAAAACGGCCGCTTTCCGATGCATTTCATGGGCACTCCTCCGATCCAATCTGATTTATATCCATATTATACCTGCCGGAGGGAAAAGTCAAAGAGAGCGGCCTTGCTGCGGCGGAAAAAACATGGTAGAATCAATGCGAAGCGTGCGGGAGGGCTGCTATACCGGGTTTACGGCACGGCCGCCCAGCCTCGTGCGGGGCAGCCGGCGGCAATGCGTTAACCGCAGGCCGCTCCGCGTTTGCGGCGGGACATCGAAAACGGAGAGGGGAAATGCCGATATGAGCAGAGCCGACCGCGTATTTATCGAAAATTGCCGTGAGATTTTAGAGGGCGGCGTCTGGGACACGGATCTGGAGGTGCGCCCGCGCTGGGCGGACGGTACGCCGGCCCACACGGTCAAGCGCTTCGGGATCGTCAACCGCTACGATCTTGCGGAGGAATTTCCCATCCTGACCATCCGCCGCACATTCTGGAAATCGGCGCTCGACGAGCTTTTCTGGATCTGGCAGAAAAAATCCAACAACGTAAACGAGCTGCGCTCCCGCATCTGGGACGCCTGGGCCGACGGGACGGGTTCCATCGGCAAGGCTTACGGGTATCAGCTTTCCGTAAAGCACCACTATCCGGAGGGCGATTTCGACCAGGTGGACCGGGTGCTCTACGACCTCGCACACAACCCCGCCAGCCGCCGCATTCTCACAAACCTCTATAATTTTGCGGACCTTTCGGAAATGCACCTGTATCCCTGCGCGTACAGCATGACTTTCAACGTCTCGGGGGACACGCTCAACGCGATTCTAAACCAGCGCAGCCAGGATATGCTCACGGCCAACAACTGGAACGTCTGTCAATACGCCCTTCTCGTGCACATGTTCGCGCAGGTCTCGGGCCTTAAGGCCGGCGAGCTCGTGCATGTCATCGCCGACGCGCATATTTACGACCGCCACATTCCCATCGTGAAGGAGATCCTGAAAAACCCGCAGTACGGCGCGCCGAAGCTCGCGATCAACCCGGATGTGACGGATTTCTACACGTTTACACGGGACGATTTCTCTGTAAAGGATTATTACTACACAGACCTGAAAACGGAAATCCCCGTTGCAATCTAGAAAGGAGAGAGGCCATGCGGCTGATCGTTGCGGTCAATGCCGACTGGGGCATTGGATTTGAGGGGGACCTTCTCGTGCGCATCCCCACGGACCTCCGGCGCTTTAAGAGCATGACGATTGGAAAGACCGTCCTCATGGGACGCAAGACGCTGGAGACGATGCCCGGCGGAAAACCCCTTCCGGGGCGGCGCAACCTGGTCATGACGCGGAACCGCGATTTCTCCGTCCCGGGCGCGGAGACGCTGCACAGCGTGGGGGAGGCGCTGCGCCTGGCGGAGACGATCCCGCCGGACGACCTTTTCATCATCGGCGGCGCGGATATTTACCGGACGTTCCTGCCGTACTGTACGCGCGCGCATGTGACGCGCTTTTCGGCGCCCCGGCGCGCGGACGCCTTCTTTCCGCCGCTCGACGCGATGCCGGACTGGCGCGAGGAGGGGCGGAGCGAACCCATGGAGGAAAACGGCATCCCGTTCGTCTACGTGGATTACGTCCGGGCCCCCAAATAAAAACGGCCGGAGGCCGGCGGAGGCGCGCCTCCGCCGGCCTCCGAACATCGGGAAATCCTTTGGAGCGCGCGGCCCCGCGGCGTTTGCCGCCGCGGCGGCAAAGGGGATCCGAAATCCGCCGCGGCGGCGGATGCGCGCCGCCGCAGCGGCATGTCTGAGACGGCGGATCCGGATGAAAGCCCCCTTATTGAAAAAAATGAGCCGGCGGAGGTTTTCCCCCGCCGGCGTTTGTCTGTATTCAGGCGTGTTCCATGGCGTCCCGCTCACGGAAGAGCAAGGAGATACACCACAGAGCGGCAAGGCCCACGATGGTGTAAATGGTGCGGGCCGCGGCGGTGTACATCCCCCCGCAGGCATAGGCCACCACATCAAATTTAAAGACGCCGATGCTGCCCCAGTTGAGTCCGCCGATAATGGCCAGGAGCAGCGCAATACGGTCCATAATCATCTTGCTTTTTCCTCCATGTCCGCCGTCCGGTTTCGGGTCCATGCGGCGGGTCTTTTTTTGTAACTCTTCAACAGTCTGCCCGTATTTGCGGCTTTTATTCAAAAAAATGCGGTTTTTTTGCCCGAATTTTATTTAGAATTTCCAGTTGTTTTCTGCATTTTGAAGTTTCAAATCCTGCAGGCGTATAGTATACTATTAGAATCAGCATGAAAAACGGAAGGGCGGTTTTCCATATGGATTACGAACACATTCTTTCCAAGCGGGTCACGGCGATCAAGCCTTCCGGCATCCGCCGCTTCTTCGATCTGCTCAACGACATGACGGACGGCATTTCCCTGGGGATCGGGGAGCCGGATTTCGTCACGCCCATGCATATCCGGCAGGCGGGCATCGATTCCCTCCTGAACGGACAGACGAAATACACCTCAAATTCCGGCATTCCCGCGCTGCGCGAGGGGATCAGCCGCTATCTGGAGGCGCGCTTCGGCCTGACGTACCATTTTACGAATCAGATGGTCATCACCGTCGGCGGGAGCGAGGCGATCGACCTGGCGCTGCGCGCCATCGTGGAGCCGGGGGATGAGGTGATCCTGCCCACGCCCTCTTTCGTC
>DAOPLW010000132.1:0-4428 GCA_035391945.1 Oscillospiraceae bacterium
ATGGTGAAGGCAGTAGCCCATGAAGATCCTTCCGCGACGGCAGCTTGCCGCCGCTTTTTTCGGGCCGTTTTATCCCGTTTCCCGCGTCGCAGCCACCATCCCTCTTGACAGAAGCGGGCGGTTCTGCTATGTTTTATATATAAACGATTGCTTATATGTTTATATATAGGAGGAACCCGATATGCGGAAATCCGACTTTACTGCGCCGCGCTGCGCCGCGCAGGAGACGCACGGCGAGGCGATCGGCGCCGCGCGCGCGGCGCTCTTTCCGGACGGCGAGCTGCAGGAGATGGCGGAGACCTTCAAGGTCCTCGCCGACCCCACGCGGCTCAAGCTCGTGTGCGCCCTCGTCACGCAGGAGCTCTGCGTGTGCGATCTGAGCGCGCTTCTCGCCATGACGCAGCCGGCGGTTTCCCACCACCTGAAAATCCTGCGCCAGAGCCGGCTGGTGCGATACCGCCGCGCCGGGCGCAGCGTTCTTTACGCGCTGGACGACGAGCACGTGACCGCGCTCATCACGCTCTGCCGGGCGCACGTCGAGGAGGCGCACTGAGATGAAAGCGTTCTCCCGCCACATATCTGCCGACGGGCCGGAACATCATACGCATCAGGACGAGCATGCGCACGGGCACGACGACGCCTGCGGACACGGGCACGCGGACACTTCCGCCTGCACCTGCCGCGCCTGCGCGGGCGGCTGCGCCTGCGGGCACGAACACGCGGACACGGCGCGCGCGCCGCTGCTTTTTATCTCGGCGGCCCTCTTCCCGCTCTCGCTTCTCGCCGCCCGCTATCGGATCTTCCCCGCGGCGACATTCCTCTTTGCGGCGGGCTACGCCCTGGGCGCCTTCCCCGTCTGGCGCGCGGCGCTTAGCTCCCTGCGATCCGGCGCGGTCCTCGACGAGAACTTTCTCGTAGGCATCGCCACGCTCGGCGCCGTCGCCCTCAAAAGCTACGCGGAGGCGGCCGCGGTGCTGCTTCTCTTCCAGCTCGGCGAATTTCTGAGCGACCGGGCGGCCGGCAGGAGCCGGCGGTCGATCCTGGCGCTTCTCGCCGCGCGGCCGGACAAGGTCACGCTCCTCCGCGGCGGCGCGGAGGTCTCCGCAGACCCGGCCGAGGCAGGGGCCGGCGAAACGATGCTCGTGCGGCCGGGCGAGCGCGCGGCGCTCGACGGGATCGTCCGAGGCGGCACCTCCACGCTGGATACCTCCCCTCTCACCGGCGAGAGCGTGCCGCGCGCCATCGCCCCCGGCGGGGAGCTCTTAAGCGGCTGCATCAATCTCTCGGGCCTTCTGACCGCCGAAATCACAAGGCCGCTCTCGCAGTCCACGGCGACGCGCATTCTCGCGCTCGTGGAGGAGGCCGCCGGGAAAAAGGCCCGGGCGGAGCGATTCATCACGCGCTTTGCCGCCCGCTATACGCCCGCGGTGGTCGTTCTCGCCGTGCTTCTGGCCCTCCTGCCGCCGCTTTTCACCGATCTGACCTTCTCTCAGAGTCTTTACCGCGCGCTGGTCTTCCTCGTCATCTCCTGCCCGTGCGCGCTGGTCATCTCCATCCCTCTGACCTTCTTTAGCGGCCTCGGCACCGCGTCGCGCTACGGCATTCTCATCAAGGGGAGCCGCGACCTGGAGGCGCTCGCGCGAGTGAAGACCGGCGTCTTCGACAAGACGGGCACCCTCACGGAAGGCGTCTTCGAGGTCACGGCCATCCATCCGGCGCAGGGCGTCTCCGAGGCCTCGCTCCTGCATCTGGCCGCGGCGGCGGAGGCGCAGTCGAACCACCCCATCGCGCAGGCGCTCCGGCGCGTCTCGCCGGGCGAAATCCCCTCCGTCTCAGACGTGGCGGAGGAGGCCGGTCTGGGCGTCTCCGTCACGCTGGACGGCGTCCGCGTCGCCGCCGGGAGCGCCCGGCTCATGGAGAAGCTGGGCTTCTCCGCGCCCGCGCCCGCGGAAACGGGAACGGTCGTCCACGTCGCGCGCGGCGGGGCCTACATGGGCCACCTCGTCATCTCCGACCGGACGCGCGCGGACGCGGAGGGGACCATCCGCACGCTGCGCGCGCAGGGCGTCGGGCACATCGCGCTTTTCACCGGCGACCGCCGGGAGGCCGGCGAGGCGCTCGCGCGGGACCTGGGGCTCGACGGGGCGCACTGCGAGCTTCTGCCCGCCGACAAGGTCGCGCGGGTCGAGGCCCTTCTCGACGCGCAGCGGGAGGGCGAAGCGCTCTTTTTCGTCGGCGACGGCATGAACGACGCGCCGGTCCTCTCGCGCGCGGACGTGGGCGTGGCCATGGGCGGCCTCGGCGCGGACGCGGCCATCGAAGCCGCCGACGTCGTGATCCTCTCGGACGCGCCCTCCAGACTCCCGGTCGCCATCGACATCGCGCGCCGGACAATGCGCATCGCGCGGGAAAACATCGCGCTCACGCTCGGGCTCAAGATCCTGGTGCTCCTTCTGGGCGCCTTCGGTTTCGCCTCGATGTGGCTGGCGGTCTTCGCCGACGCGGGCGTGGCGCTTCTGGCGGTCGGAAACGCCATGCGCGTCATGCGTTTCAAGCCGCCGGCCGACAAACGGGCAAAAACCGGAAATCCTGAAAAAGAATTTTTGAAGGAGGCGTGAGGCGTCATGAAAATCGGGCAGTTTTCCGACAGCTTCCTCCCCGTGGTGGACGGCGTGGGCCGCGTGGTTCAAAACTACGCCGATATCCTCGCGCGGCGGGGACATGAGGTGTATGTCGTGACCCCCATGGCCTTCCCGGGCTACCGGGGCGGCCTTCCCTATGAGCTTCTCGACTTCACGGGTCTCTCCGTCCCCAATTCGCCTTACAAAACCGGCCTTCCGCCGCTCGACGCGCATTACCACGCGCGCATGGAGCACGTCTCCTTCGACCTCATCCACGCGCACACGCCGTTTCTCACGGGCCTCGAGGCGCTGCGGCTGGCGGACAGATGTGCCTGTCCGCTCGTTTCGACGTTCCATTCCAAATATTACGACGATTTTTACAGAGTCACCCGCGCCTCGGCGCTCGCGCACCTGGGCGTCCGGTTCATCGTGGAGTTCTACGAGCGCTGCGACGAAGTCTGGGCCGTGAGCCGAAGCAGCGCGGACGTCCTGCGCGGCTACGGCTACCGGGGCGAGATCCAGATCATGGAGAACGGCGCGGAGATCCGGGAGATCCGGGAGAGCGACCGCCTGCGCGCCGCGGAGACTTTTTCGATTCCGGACGATATGCCCGTGCTCCTCTACGTCGGGCAGCTGGACCTCAAAAAGAACCTCGCGCACATCCTCGAGGCGGCGGCCCTCCTGCAGAAAGAGGGGCGGCGCTTCGCGCTCCTCTTCGCGGGGCAGGGGCCGGACCGGGAGGCTCTCGCGGCGAAGGCGGAGGAACTCGGCGTGCCGCTGCGCTTCACCGGCCACGTCACCGACCGCGCGCTCCTCGACGGCCTCTATCAGTGCGCGGACCTCTTCGTGTTCCCCTCGCTCTACGACACCTCCTCCCTCGTCCTGCGCGAGGCGGCGGTCATGGGCACGCCCTCGGTGGTCACGCGCGGCGGCGCGCCGGCGGAGGTCGTCCGCGACGGGGAAAACGGCCTTCTCGCCGAGGACACCGCGGAGAGCCTCGCCGCCGCCATCGGCGGCGCCCTCTCCGACCCGGCGTCGCTCCCACGCATGGGCGAGGCCGCGCGCGAGACCATCCCGGTCTCCTGGGAGACGATGACAACGCGCGTGGAGGGGCGCTACGAGGCGCTCGCCGCGCGCTACCGCGACGCTTCGGAACCGCGCCGGCGCGCGCTGCTCCTCGGCCGCCGGAACTTTCTCGGGCGACTCCGCGAGAAGCTCGGAGAATGGATTTGACTTGTTTGTTCGGACGCTATATAATACGAGAAGCGTGCTGAAAAACGGAGGTAACACACCCTATGAAGTACGATATCGTCATCGTCGGCGCCGGCCCGTCCGGAATCTTTACCGCGCTCGAGCTCATCCGCCGCGGGGCCAACAAGAAAATCATTATCGTGGAGAAGGGCGCGCCCATCGAGCAGCGCCACTGCCCGAAGACCCAGACGAACCGCTGCATGAACTGCAAGCCCTTCTGCGCCATCACGACCGGCTTCTCCGGGGCGGGCGCATTCTCCGACGGCAAGCTGTCGCTGAGCTACGAGGTCGGCGGAGAACTGCCGGAACTCATCGGTTCCGACCTTGCGCAGGAACTCATCGACTATGCGGACGGGATCTACCTGGACTTCGGCGCGGATGCTCACGTCGAGGGCCGCGATATGAACGACGAGGTCAAGGAAATCCGCAAGCGCGCCATCCGCGCGGGCCTCAAGCTCGTGGACTGCCCGATCCGCCACATGGGCACCGAGAAGGCGCGCGGCGTCTATCTCAATATCCAGAACTATCTCGTCGAGCACGGGATCGAGCTGCTGTT
>DAOPLW010000133.1:0-4427 GCA_035391945.1 Oscillospiraceae bacterium
GCTCGCGCTCGGGCACAACCCCGTGGCCGTCTATGCGGACATGGTGCGCGGCTCCCTCATGACGAAGACCAGCCTGCGCGAGACCGTGAAAATCGCCGTGCCGCTTCTGGGCGCGGCCCTTGCGATCGCGCCGGCCTTCCGGATGAAATTCTGGAACATCGGCGCGGAGGGGCAGATCCTCATGGGCGGCATCGCCGCGAGCTACGTCGCGCTTTTCCAGTACCAGAACATGTCCCGGGGCATGCTCCTTTTCTGCATGTTCGTAGCGGGCGTCGTCGCCGGCGGCCTCTGGGGCGTTGTCCCGGCGGTCTTCAAGGCGAAATGGGGCACCAACGAGACGCTCTTTACGCTGATGTTCAATTACATTGCCCTGGGCGTCGAGCAGTACCTTCAGAACGGTCCCTGGCGCGATCCGAAGGGCACGGGCTTTCCCATCATCGCCATGTTCGACCGGGTGGCGCGCCTGCCCAAGGTCTTCGGCGTCCATATCGGCTGGGTCATCGTGCTCGCGCTCGTGTTGTTCATGTACGTCTATATGAACTTCTCCAAGCAGGGGTATGAGATCGCCGTGGTCGGCGAGAGCGTCCGCACCGCGCAGTACGTCGGCATGAGCGTCGGGCGCGTCATCGTGCGCACGATGTTCCTCTCCGGCGCCGTGGCCGGGCTCGTGGGCGTTCTGAACGTCGCCGGCGCGGACTATACGCTCAACGCCAGCACCGCCGGCGGCGTGGGCTTTACGGCCATCACCGTCGCGTGGCTCGCCAAGCTCAATCCCTTCGCGATGATCGGCATCGCCTTCTTCCTCGCGATCCTCTCCAAGGGCTCGAATACCATCCAGACGGATTTCAAGATTCCGGCCTCCGCGGCGGATGTCCTCACGGGGACCATCCTCTTTTTCCTCCTCGGCTGCGAGTTTTTCCTCCAGTACCGCATCGTCTGGCGCGGAAAACACACGCCGGAGAAAAGCGGGGAAACGCCGGAGGATAAAAACCCGGCCGGCGGGAGCCGCCCCGGCGCTCCGGACGGGGAAGGAGGTGCCGTATGACTACGATCCTGAATTTCTTTGTCGCCGCCGTTCTGGCTGGCACGCCCCTCCTCTTCGGCACGCTCGGCGAGATCCTCACCGAGAAATCCGGCAACCTCAACCTCGGCGTGGAGGGCATGATGTTCATGGGCGCCGTGGCGGGCCTGGCGGGCTCATATTACTATGAGCAGGCCGTGGAAACGCCCTGGGGGCTGGTCTCCGCGCTCGTCGCCTTTCTGTGCGCCTTCCTCTGCGCGGCTTTCGGCGCGCTCATTTACAGCGTCCTGACCGTGACTCTGCGCGCCAACCAGAACGTGACCGGCCTGGCGCTCACCATCTTCGGCACGGGCTTCGGCAATTTCTTCGGCGAGGCGCTGGCCCTGAAAGCCGGCGGCTACGTGGCCGTGAGCAAGGTCACCAAGGCCGCGTTCAACACCGGCATTCCGGGCCTCTCGGGACTTCCGGTCGTGGGGAAGCTCCTGTTCTCCTATAACTTCCTCGTATACGTGGCCGTCTTTGTCGCGGTCGTGCTCGCCTGGTTCCTCGGCCGGACGCGCGCGGGCCTCAACCTCCGCGCGGTGGGCGAGAACCCCGCCACGGCGGACGCCGCGGGCATCAGCGTCACGCGCTACAAATATCTCAGCACCTGCATCGGCGGCGGCATCTGCGGCCTGGGCGGGCTCTATATCGTCATGAATTCCGCAAACGGCGTGGGCGGCGTCTGGGTGCACGACTGCGTGAGCGGCAAGGGCTGGATCGCCGTGGCGCTCGTCATTTTCGTCACCTGGAGCCCGAAGCGCGCCCTGTGGGGCTCCCTGGTCTTCGGCGCGCTCTCGGTCATGCGCCTGTATGTGCCGCTGGGCATCCCCGCGCAGATCTACGACATCTTCCCTTATATCGCGACGGTGCTCGTGCTCGTGGCCGTG
Source organism: Oscillospiraceae bacterium (assembly GCA_035391945.1). Lineage (GTDB taxonomy): Bacteria > Bacillota > Clostridia > Oscillospirales > Oscillospiraceae > DAOPLW01. Next base: position 1,951 of record DAOPLW010000133.1, read on the forward strand.
AGCATGCGCCGCAGGCGCGAGAACCAGCCGCCCGCGGCGCTGGGCCTCCCCTATTTCCGCGAGGACAGATAAAAAACGGGAGGCGGGACGCCGCGGCGTCCATCTGGGTCAGGCGGAGCTTTCATTAATACTGCAGAACCGGGGAAGAGACGTCTGCGGCGTTTTCGCTTTCGACCGCGGGGCTGGTGACGCCGACACGCATAATAAAAAACGCCCCGCCGTACCGGCGGGGCGTTTCAGCTTGTAAAAAAAGCCTCGCAGAGTTTCGCTGCCCGCAGGCGGCGAAAGAAAATAAAAGCGATTTTTTGCACGGACATGTGCCGGGCAAAAAATACTTCCCAGGCCGCAAACGTGCGGAATTGCGGCTTTGACGCAATTCTGTGCGCTGCAGCGGCCTGCGTACTCATTCAAATGGCGTGCGTTCCGCACGCCATTTGAGAGGCTGTCGAAAACACTTTTTCGACAGCCTCAAACGCCCCGCCGGTACGGCGGGGCGTTTTTCGTTGGTTCGTATTTTTATAGACTAAATAGACAGCAGAGGCCCTTAACGGAAGATGCGCGTTACGGGAACAGGCTGCTTCCGGCGACCGCCGGAAGCAGCCTGTTGCATTGCTTATCGGTCCTCTTGGCGCGGAGGCCCCTTTCCTTTTTGTCAGCCTATCTCAATGATAATTGTCCCGGTAAAAGTGGTATCGGAGACCGTATATCCGGTATATGAGATTTCGACCGTCCCGCTGTAGTCGTCTTCCGGCACAAAGGTGACCTTGGAAAGATACGGCAATGAGCCGACGTAATACGTCTTGTAAGAGGCTACCGTTGTGGGCGTGTCGTCGTCGGAGCGGTAGTTGTAGTAGAGAACGCCGGTTGAGCTGCCGGGCAAAGTGAAATTCACACCGGAAAGCGTTTTGCCGGTCAGATCCGAGCAAACGCTTTTGAAATCTGAAAGCGTAAACGCAACGGATTCGTTTTCATCTGCGTAATAATAGATCGTCTCGGCGACTTCCTCGCTTTCCTCGACCACGATCTTGAAGGAGCCGGTGTAGGCCGTGTCGTCCTCCGTGTATCCGGTATAGGAGACGGTAACGGTCCCGCTGTAGGTGGAAGCCGGGACAAAAGTGATATCGGAAACATCGCCGACATCGTAAGTTGTGTTCGTGGTTATTTTTGTATGGGAAGAATCGTCCTCGTCATAGTCGTAATAGAGGACGCCGGCTGAAGAGGAGGGCAGGGAGGTGAATTTGATATAGGACAGGTCTTCGTCCGTTGCGCCGCTGAACGCGTCGATGAAATCCGAGTCGTCGAGCGTTACCGGCTCGTTATTGTCCGTTGTGATCGTGAAGGTGTCCGCAACTTCGCTTATATCGGAATCGCTTACCGTAATCTTGACCCTTCCGCTGTAGGACTCGTCGTCCTCGTCATAGCCTGTGAAGGAGATTGAAACGGTCCCGCTGTAGGTGGAAGCCGGGACAAAAGTGATATCGGAAACATCGCCGACATCGTAAGTTGTGTTCGTGGTTATTTTTGTATGGGAAGAATCGTCCTCGTCATAGTCGTAATAGAGGACGCCGGCTGAAGAGGAGGGCAGGGAGGTGAATTTGATATAGGACAGGTCTTCGTCCGTTACGCCGCTAAACGCGTCGATGAAATCGCTGTCATCAAAGGTCACTGTTTCATCGTCGTCCAGCGAATAGGTAACGGTCATACTGCTGCTGCCGTTGGTTTGCCCGTTGTGGTTGCCGTTGTTCCAGCCGTTGCTGCTGCTGTATTCGCCGTCAAACCCGTCGGTGTTCCCGGTAAGCGCGTAATACAGGAGCTCGGATACTTCTTCACGCGTCGCGTAATCCGAGAGCTCGCTCTCATCGTATAACGACCTCAAATCGATATCCAATTCCAGGCCGGCATTTTCCGTAGCCCTTTCGATGAACAAAATCGCCTGCTCTATGGTGACACAGCTCTCCGGCATGAAGTTTTTCCCGTCGCCTTTTGCGATGCCGTTATCTCTCGCCGCGTCTATCGCATCGGAGTAATAGCTGCTGGAAGATACGTCGGAAAAATGGTTTCCTCCCGCGTTGGAATTCAAATTGTATGCTCTTACAAGCATTATCATGAGATCCCCGCGTTTGATATTACCCGACAGATAGTAGTTTCCATTCCCGTCGCCCCGCATGATTCCCTGGCTCTGCATGTATTTTGCCGCATTCCCGTAGCTGTTGCCGTTTCCGCTGCTTTGCCATTGCACATGACCTTGCTGTTGCTCCTGGCTATTCTGCGCAGGAGTGGCAAACGCGGTCAAGGGCAGGGCGAGGCAAAATGTTAACACAGTTGCCGTTATTTTGATCAGTTTCCCTTTGCGCATCGCAGAGTGCCTCCTTTTTTAGCTAAAACTGAGCTGTTGTACGTATTGCATACTACGTGGTTTCTATTACTATACTATTTTTATTATAGAAGTAAAATTCTGTCAAGTGGTGTATTTGTTG
>DAOPLW010000134.1:0-4398 GCA_035391945.1 Oscillospiraceae bacterium
GTCGCCCTCGCGCCCGTGGAGGCGGCGGGGGAGGGGGCGCTCCTCTGGCTCTGCCAGGCGCCGCCCCCTGCGAAAAGCGCCCGGCGCATTCTCTCCGGCGCGCGGCTCGCGCTGCGGGAGGAACCGGAACGCCTGCCGGGAGACGCGGACGCCGTGATGCTTCTCGCCGCGCTCTGGGAGGGCGGCGCCGTCGAAACGGGGGAGATCCGGATTCTGGAATTTACTTGACAGGGAAACGGAAACTATTTATAATGTGTAACCATCGGTCGGGGCCGTACGGATGCCTGTTCGTGTGCCGGGCGGCGCGGACATCTCCGCAGCGGCCGTATGCCCAACGGAAAAACGAATGAAACGGCAGCCCCTGCGGGGCTTTTATGGATGAGGAGGAATCCTGCATGACCAAGGAATTCAAGCTCAGCGCAGAGCGCCTGAAAGAGCTCAAGGACGAACTGACGTATCTCAAGACGGTGCGGGAGAAGGAAGTGGCCGACCAGATCAAGGAGGCCCGCTCTTTCGGCGACCTGTCGGAAAACAGCGAATACGACGAAGCGAAAAACGAGCAGGGCAAGCTCTACTCGCGCATCGTGGAGCTGGAGAACATTCTGGCCCACGCGGTTCTCATCAGCGATGCGGAAGTGGACGCGGACGTGGTGAGCATCGGCCGCCGCGTGGTCGTGATAGACATGGAGTTTAACGAGCAGGCGACCTACGCGATCGTCGGCTCCCAGGAGGCGGATCCGGACGAGAACCGCATCAGCGAGGAATCTCCGTTCGGCAAGGCGCTCCTGGGCCGAAAGAAGGGCGAGGAGGTCCTCGTGGACGCGCCCGCGGGGGTGCTGCACTATAAGGTGCTCGACATCCTGAAATAACGAGGCCGCCGGCTTTTTGCCGGTTTTTTGCCTGCTTTCGGACAGGCCCCGCGGCGATGCCGGGAAAACGGAAGGCCGCGTCGGAGGAAGATGGATATGGTGGGGGAAGAAGTATGACCGAGGAAAGAAACGCCGCCGCGCCGGAGGAGAGCCTTTCAGATATCCTGCGCATCCGGCGGGAAAAGCTCGAGGCGCTGCGCGAGGCGGGGCGGGACCCCTATGAGATCACCCGTTTCGCTGTGACGGCGCACAGCGCCGGGATCAAGGAGAATTTTGACGCGATGGAGGGGAAGACCGTCTCCGTCGCGGGACGCCTGATGAGCAAGCGCGGCATGGGCAAGGCCGTCTTCTGCGATCTGCAGGACAGCGCGGGCCGGATCCAGATCTACGTCCGCATCGACGAATTGGGCGAGGAGAAGTTCGCCGCGTTTAAGAAGCTCGACATCGGCGACGTGGTCGGCGTCTCGGGCGAGGTTTTCCGCACAAAGCGCGGGGAGATTTCCGTGCGCGCGTCGGATGTGACGCTCCTGGCGAAGTCTCTTCTGCCGCTGCCCGAGAAATTCCACGGCCTTACCGACGTGGAGACGCGCTACCGCCAGCGCTACGTGGACCTCATCGTGAATCCCGAGGTGCGCCGCATCTTTGAGATCCGCAGCGGCTTTATCCGCCATGTGCGCGCGTTTCTGGACGCGCGCGGCTACATGGAGGTGGAGACTCCCGTTCTCAACACCATTTCCGGCGGCGCGACGGCGCGTCCGTTCGTGACGCACCACAACACGCTGGATCTGGACATGTACATGCGCATCGCCACGGAGCTGCACTTAAAGCGGCTCATCGTCGGCGGCATCGAGCGGGTGTACGAGATCGGGCGCATCTTCCGCAACGAGGGCATGGACCCCAAGCATAACCCGGAATTCACGACCGTGGAGCTTTACCAGAGCTACGCGGATTTTGGCGACATGATGGACCTCTTCGAGGAGCTCCTCTCCTCGGCGGCCATGAAGCTTCTGGGAAGCTATGCTGTCCGCTGGCAGGGCGAGGGCATCGACCTTACCCCCGGCTGGCCGCGCCTGACGATGGCCGAGGCGGTCAAAAAATACACCGGCGCGGACTTCATGGCCGTCACGACCGACGAGGAGGCCGCGCGGCTCGCCGCGTCCGTCGGCGTGGTGCTGAAACCCGAAAAAGGCAGGGAGCCGACGTGGGGGAATCTTCTTTACGAGGTCTTCGACCGCCTGGTGGAAAAGGAACTCGTGCAGCCGACCTTCATCACCATGCACCCGGTGGACGTCTCGCCGCTCGCCAAGCGCAGCCCGAAGGACCCGCGCCTCACCGAGCGCTTCGAACTTTTTATCTGCCGCAGCGAAATGGGAAACGCCTTCTCGGAGCTCAACGACCCCATCGATCAGCGCGCGCGCTTCCAGCGCCAGGCGGCGCTGCGCAGCGCCGGCGACGACGAGGCGGGCATGATGGACGAGGATTTTCTCAGTGCGCTGGAATATGGCATGCCGCCCACGGGCGGCTTGGGCATCGGCATCGACCGCGCGGTGATGCTGCTGACCGACAGCGCTTCGATCCGGGACGTGATCCTGTTCCCGACCATGAAGCCGATCGACTGAATTTTGGAAAGGAACGACCCATACGGAGCTATGGAGTCGTTCTTTCCCGTTCTTCCGGAAGAAAGGCAGGTGCCTCGTTTGCGAATCTGGGAGCGCCTCCGCCTGCGGGGCAGACTCAACGCCGGCCGCGTGATCGTGGGCGGCTTTGCCGCACTCATCCTGCTCGGGACCCTGCTGCTGCTTTTGCCCTGCGCGACCCGCAGCGGCGAGAGCGCGGGGCTCCTGACGGCGCTTTTTACCTCCACCTCCGCCTCCTGTGTAACGGGGCTCGTGCTGGTGGACACCTGGACCTACTGGAGCGCGTTCGGACAGGCCGTCATCCTCGCGCTTATCCAGGTGGGGGGCCTCGGCTTTATGACGATGCTCGTTCTCTTTTCGATGCTTGTGCACCGGCAGATCGGCATGCGCGAGCGCATGATACTCGGGGAGAGCTTCAATTTGGACGCCGCGGGCGGCATGGTGCAGTTCGCGCGCCGGGTACTGCGGGTGACCCTCGTCATGGAGGGCGCCGCCGCGGTGATCCTGTCCGTCCGCTTCATCCCGCAGTTCGGATTTCTGGGCGGCGTTTGGCACGGCGTCTTCCACGCCGTCTCCGCCTTCTGCAACGCCGGCTTCGACCTCATGGGGAGCTTCGGCCCCTTCTCGAGCCTCATGCCCTATCAGGACGACCCCGTCGTCTGCGTGACGGTGATGGTCCTCGTCGTCGTGGGCGGGATCGGCTTTTTCGTCTGGGACGATGTTCTGCGCAAGCGCGGCTTTCGCGGGCTCGAGCGGTATAGCCGCATGGTCATCCGCGGGACGGCGGTGCTTCTCGTGGTCGGCACGGTGTTTTTCTTCTTGATTGAATACAGGAACCCCGCCACGCTTGGAAGCATGGGCGCGGGGCGGAGTCTCCTGCACGCGGCATTCCAGTCCGTCACCGCCCGCACGGCGGGGTTCAACACGCTCGATCAGGCGGGGCTCTACGAGGGTTCGCGCGTCGTGACGGTGATCCTTATGATCATCGGCGGCGCGGGCGGTTCCACGGCGGGCGGCGTCAAGGTCGGAACCGTCGCCGTCATCCTGCTCGCCATCCGGAGCAACGTCCGCGGAGAGGAGCAGGTGCGCCTCGGCACGCGGAGCGTTCCCCCGCGGAAGGTCATGCAGGCCATGACGCTCGTGGCGGCGGCCCTTCTGCTCTTCGTCGCCGGCTCGCTCGCCATCTCGCTGGGGGAGGGCGTCCCGTTTGTGGACGCCGCGTTTGAGACGGCTTCGGCGCTCGGGACCGTCGGGCTCACGACGGGCATCACGCCCTCGCTCTCGGCCTTTTCAAAACTGCTCCTGATCGTATACATGTATCTCGGCCGCGTGGGCGTTATGAGCTTCAGCGTCGCGATGATGACGCGCCGCGCCGTGCAGCCGAACGTGAAATATCCCGAATGCCGGGTCATCATCGGATAGGAGGGTGCCAATGAAAAGCTTTGTCGTGATCGGGCTGGGCCGCTTCGGCACGGCCGTGGCAACGGAGCTTGCCAAGCTGGGGCACGAGGTGCTGGCCATCGACAGGAACGAGGCCGCCGTGGCGAATGTCGCGCCTCTTGTGACCTGTGCGGTGACGGCGGACGGCCAGAGCATGGACGTGCTGCGTTCGCTGGGCGTGGCCAACTACGAGTGCGGCGTCGTCGCGCTCAGCGACGACATCGGCAACAGCGCGCTCATTGCCCTGACGCTCAAGGAGATCGGCGTCAAACGCGTCATCTGCAAGGCGCAGAACCACGTGCACCGCAAGCTCCTGGAAAAGATCGGCGTGGACCGGATCGTCTTCCCGGAATACGAGATGGGCGTCAAGCTCGCGCAGAATCTGACCTCGGCGAATATGCTCAATTTCATCGCGCTCACGGAGAAGTACGGCATCGTGGAGACGGTGGTGC
>DAOPLW010000135.1:0-4385 GCA_035391945.1 Oscillospiraceae bacterium
GAAGCACCAGGTTTTCCAGGTGCGCTATGTACTCCTCCGGCGTATAGCAGCCCGCGCCTCCGTCCAGCAGCACGGAAAATGCCACTTTTACGCTCCCTCCCAGGACCGTTTCCGCGTCCGGAAGGCGGACGATCTCGGTAAAACTGCTCGAACGCAGGCTCTCCAAGAACAGGTCGGTCCTGTTTCTATGATACTCGAGCAGGCGGCCGTCCGGTTTCCCCAGACGGGAAATCATGCCGGCCACCACGGCCTCGGGCATCGTCAGGAGCGAGAGCGATTCCGTCTTCATGATGGAATCGCTCTTTTCCTTCTCAAATTCCAGCAAAGTGTCCAGATACGGTTTTTCGTCCCTGAACGTAAAAATCCGCATCAGCGGCCTGCACATGGCGAGATACTGATCGAATTCCTCCTGGAGAGCCGCGACCGCGCGCCGGTCCCGGAAGATCAGATTCGCGGCTTTGTCAATCATATTTCCCGCGGAGCCCGACGCCACCGCCATGGTGTCCGGCGCGATAAAGAGCGTCTTTTTGAAGACCCCGTCGCGCTTTTTCGGATAGAAGTAGGGCTCGATCGCGCCGGACATGTACAGCGGCATCCACTGGGTGATGGCGCTGAGCATCTCGTCGAGGTCGCGGCTGACCGTATGGATGATCCTGATCCGGTTGCCCCGGGCGAGCACCTGCGACATCAGGGAAGCCCACCTCGCCGCAAACGACCGGTCCGCCGTCATCCAGTCCGTGGCCTCGTCGCTGAACAAAAGCAGCGTCTGCGGCTTTTTGCAGGCGATTACCGCGGAAAGAAACAGGATCACCGCCTGCCGTTTGCCCTCGACCCCGTAGTAGACGCCGACGCCGGCGCGCGGAAGCGCGGGCGGCGCCGGCCAAAGCGGCGCCGCAGGCGGCGCCTGACCGGCTTTTGCGTTTGAAAAGCCGATCAGAAAGTGCTCGACCGTCCGGGCGCCGCTGTTTTCTCCCTCCGTAAGCCAGAGGAAAATCTGCTCCGCCGTTCCGCCCTCTCCGGGCGCCGCGGGGCTGAGCTTCATCGTGTCGAAAAGCGCCTTAAGCTGATAGTCCTCCGTGCAGCGCCTGGCAAAATAGCCGGACATGGCTTTCAGATAGTCCCGGTCGCGGGGCGCGTTCCTGCGCCCGCTGCGCAGCCGGCTGATATGCGATGCGTCCAGATTGACGCTGCGGGAGAGGGCGCTGTTGGAGGTATTCGTGATATTCATCAAAAAATCCAGTTTGTGGCAGAACTGCACGGCGCTCACCTCAGCGCCATTATAACAGACCGGGAGGGGAAAACGCAATCCGATTGTCATAAACCGTGTCAGACGAACTGACCACGGCAAACCGGCCCCGGACCTGTCGACGACGCCCGATTTCCCTTATCGTTCCGACCCCAGCGGCGGCGACGGGTTTCGAAGTCCGGCTCAGAACGGGACTTTATGAAACGACGCTCCGCCGGCTCACCACACGGGAAAAGGAGAGCGTTTTACCCGCCGTGCGCCCCGGCGGCGGGAGGATACCATCCGCCTCCCGGACGGCGCGCGCGGCGGGACGGGCCTCGCACAGATCGACGGCGGAGGGCAAGGCGGCTTGCGCCTGCGCGCCGTTTCGGCGGCCGCTCTTCCCCAGAAAGGCGGCCGCGTCAGACGACTTGGAAGATATAAAATTTCAGGTAGTCGGTTTCCGGCACGTTCCAGAGCACGGGGTGGTCGGGCGCCTGCCCGCGCGCTTCGACCTGCCTGAGGGAGACGCCGGCGTCCCGCGCGGCGGCGGCGAGCATCGCCTCAAAGCGCTCGCCGGGCATGAAGTGGGAGCAGGAGCAGGTGGCGAGATACCCGCCCCGGGGCAGGAGCTTCATGGCGCGCAGATTGATCTCCTTATATCCGCGTTCCGCGCCCGCCACCGTCTTCCGGCTCTTGGTGAAGGCGGGCGGGTCCAGAATCACGAGATCATAGGGCACGGCCCCGTTCTCACAGAGCCTCGGGAGCAGGTCGAAAACGTCCGCGGCGAGAAAATCCACCCGGCCGGCAAGGCCGTTTCGCGCGGCGTTCCGTTCCGCCTGTTTGAGCGCGGCCTCCGAGATGTCCACGGCGGTGACGCGGGCGGCGCCGCCCAGGGCGGCGTTTAAGGCGAAGGAGCCGGTGTGGGTGAAGCAGTCGAGCACGGTGCGCCCGCGGGCGAGGCGCGCCACCTCCCGGCGGTTGTATTTCTGATCGAGGAAGAACCCCGTCTTCTGGCCGTTTTCGAAGTCCACCTCGTAGCGCACGCCGTTTTCGACGATCTCCGTCACGGTCTCCTGCGGGTGCGGAAGCGCCCCGAACCAGCCCTTCTCCTGCGGCAGTCCCTCCAGGAGGCGCAGGGCGGGGTCGTTGCGCTCGTAAATGCCGGAAATTTGCTCTCCGGAGGCCGCGAGAGCGTCGTACAGAGCGCGGAAAATGCGGTCCTTGCGGCGGTCCATGCCATAGGAGAGCACCTGCGCGACCAAAATGTCCGCATAGCGGTCCACGGTCAGGCCGGGCAGGCCGTCCGCCTCGCCGAAAACGAGACGGCAGCAGCCGAAATCGTCGCTCATTACCGCGCGGCGGTAGTCGAGCGCGTACTTCACGCGCCGGGCGAAAAAGGCGTCGTCAAAGCGCTCGTTGGCGTTGTCCGAAAGCAGCCGGACGGCGATTTTGCTCTTTTCACTGTAAAGGCCGGTGCCGAGATAGGCCCCCTTCGGGGAGAATACGTCCGCGAGGCAGCCGTTTGGAAAGTCGCCGCGCCTGTCCGTAATCTCCTCGGCGTAGACCCACGGATGGCCGTTTCGGGCCGCGGCCTCGCCCTTCTTCGTGACGGTCGCCGCGGGAAAGTTTCTGATTTGTTTCATCATGCGCCCCTACCAATCCTGAAATACGGGAGACGGAGGCCGCGCGGCGGAGCCCCCATTTTTTGCATCCCCGGGCCGTTTTTTCTCATTTCCGCTTCCAGTTTACCATGTCGCGCGGCTAAAGTCGAGGGACGGGTGTGAACCGCGCGAAAGACTTCTGCCGCGGACGATACGGCCCGGCCGCAGGCCGGCCGAAGCGCGGGAGACAGGAAGAAAAATGCATGAATTATCGTTTTGCAGTTGAAAAATAATGCCGTTGGTGTAAAATTAAAAACAAAACCGCAGGGCAGGCACAGTACCGGAGCCATGAAACCAGGGTCACGCAGGCGCGCGATACCGGAGCCCCCGTCCGGGAGACGATCTTTTTATTTCGGGTGATTGAATTTGAAAAATATATGTTCTGAACGGACGGAGGATTCACTGCGTGGTGTCCGCCGGGCTTATTTCGACTATAAACTGAGCGTTTCCCAGAAGTATCTGTCTCTTCTGCTCCTGCTTGCCAGTCTGATGAACGCTCTGCTTCTGATCCCGGACCTGGCGCTCATCCAAAGCGAAGCGGGCAGGATCGGCGTCATTTTGCTCCGGGTCGCATTCTCCTTTTCCCTGTTGGGCATCGGCCTGGGCATCAAGGAAATCAAGGCGTACAGGCTTTTTTCCCTGCTCATTACCCTCTGTGAAATTCTTGCCTTTGCCGTTTTCATTTATGTTCTGTGCCAGTACGGCGCGCCCAATTTTCTCATTCAGGCCATGGGCATCGTCACCATCATCATCCTCGCCTTTTTTGTCCCGAACCGGTGGGAATATACGCTGCTGGTCGCCGTGCTCGGCACCGCCGGTTTTTTCGTCTGCACGCTGCTTTTCGTCAAATCCGCCGACAGGATGGAGTTCTGGGCCGCGTTTGTCTATGTCATCATCGCGCTTCTGCTCTGCGCGATCGCCGCAAAAAATGCGGAGAACCATGAGTTCCGGGAGTTTGCGGCGAAAAACGAGCTGAAACGGATCAGTTCGACCGATTACCTGACCGACGCCGCCAACCGCTACAAAATGGAGGAGGAAGCCGGGAGGTGGATGGATTTCTGCCGGCGCAACGGGATGCCGCTGTCTTTGGTCTTCCTCGACGTCGACGACCTGAAGAGCATCAACGACCGGTATGGGCATCCCGCCGGAGACAGCGTCCTTTCCAACCTTGTGAAACTGATCAACGGCCAGCTGCGCAGTTCGGACCTTCTGGCCCGCTGGGGCGGAGACGAATTCGTGATGCTGCTGCCGAACGTTTCCCTGGACGAGGCCGGCGCGCTGACGCAGAGAATCCGGGATTCCGTGCGGGAGAGCAGGCTCTCCCAGGAGGTCAGCGTCACCTGCAGCTTCGGCGTTGTGGAGATGGCGGACGGCATGGATTTCAAGACCCTGATCAGCAAGGCGGACCAAATGATGTACGAAGGGAAGAAAGAGGGCAAGGACAACGTCCGGTGCGCGCGGCGGAGGGGCTAGCCGGAAGGCGCTCCGCCGGACTT
>DAOPLW010000136.1:0-4364 GCA_035391945.1 Oscillospiraceae bacterium
CCGTCTGCCTCAACCGCGCGAATCCGGACTGCTCGCCGAAGGGCACGTGCATCATGAGCTTTACCACGCTCTACAACAAAGACGTCTGGGGCGGCGTTTCCCCCGAGGCGTACGTTTCCAAAAAACGCGAGGTCGCCGAACGCATGATCCGGGACTTCGAGCGGCAGGTCGACGTGAGCATACTGCCCTACATCGAGGAAATCGAGATCGCCACGCCCGCGACCATGGCGCGCTACACGCTCAACCCCGAAGGCGCGATGTACGCCTACTCCTGCGGCGGCTGGGATACGATGCTGCCGCGGCTGATGATGCTCAAGGAGGATCAGATCGTACCCGGCATCCGCTTCGCGGGCGGTTACGGGCCGCGCATCTACGGCTACAGCTCGACGTATCTCAACGGAGAACTCACCGCGAAACTCACCCTCGCGGACATGAAGGAGGCGGCACGATGAACGACTTCAACTTTCATGTAAAGCCGCTGGGCTTTCTGGATATGCTGTACTTCAAGAAGATGGTGCCCGCGCGGCAAAAGGCGCTCTCCGCCGGCGCGCCGGACCAGCCGACCGCCGTATGCGGCGCAAACCGTCTCGCGGCGCGGCTGCATCCCGCAAGCCAGCAGCTTACGATCTCCGAAGTCGTCGAGCACGGCGCGGACGCGAAGACCTTCGTGCTCACGATCGAACATCCCGCGCCGTTTCGCGCCGGGCAGTACCTCAGCTTTCGCCTGCAAATCGGCTCTTCGGTGCTCACGCGGCCGTATTCCGTTTCCAGTTCGCCCAAATTGGCGTTCGAGGGGAAATACGCGGTTACGATCAAGCGGCAGATGGACGGCTTCGCCTCGCAGTGGATCCTCGACAACTGGAAGGCCGGGGACGTGGTCACCGCATCCGGCCCCGAGGGAACCTTCTACTATGAGCCGCTGCGGGACGCAAAGCATGTGATCGGCCTCGCGGGCGGCTGCGGCATCACCCCGTTTCTCTCGATGGCGTACGCCATCCGCGACGGGCTGGAGGACTTCCGCCTGACGCTGCTCTACGGCAGCCGCAAAGAATGCGACATCCTCTATTACAGCGAACTCGCCGAAATCGCCAAGGCAACCGACAAGGTGCGGATCGTGCATATCCTCAGCGACGAACGGAAGGAAGGCTACGAATCCGGCTTCATCACCGCCGAACGCATCCGCGAGGCCGGCGGCGGCGAACCGTACAGCGTGTTCCTCTGCGGGCCTGCGGCGATGTATGCGTTTGTCGACAAAGAGCTTGAAAAGCTCAAACTGGAGAAAAAGTACATCCGCCACGAGCTCTACCCCGCGCCCGCTTCGCCCGCCGGCCTCGCGGGATATCCGGGCGGCACGAAGGAGCGTTACGCGCTCACGGTGCGTTGTTTCGGCGAAACGCGGACGGTCCCGATGCGGGCCGACGAAACGGTGCTCGTCGCGCTTGAGCGCGCGGGCATCGCCGTCCCGAGCCGCTGCCGGGGCGGAGAGTGCGGTTGCTGCCGCGCGCGCCTCGTCTCCGGCGAGGTCTTCCTGCCGCAATTGCTCGACCACCGGCGCATGGCGGACGCGGCGGCAGGCTATATCCACCCCTGCTGCTCCTATCCGCTCGGCGATCTGGCCGTCGAAGTCTGGCCGGAGCAAAGCTGACGGCGCGGCGCCGGCAATCCCGCTCGCAGCGACAATCGTTTCAGGGCCCGGCCGTACGGCCGGGCCCTGAAAGCATCTAAGCGGCGCGAGCGGGTGCAGCTCACCCCCCGGCCATCGTATTCACAATCGGCGCCGCGGGCGGCAGCACGATCGATCCGCCGTTTGGCTGCTGAAGGGAAATCGGATGATGAGGAAGCCAAGGGCCGGGCAGTCCGGCGCCCCGCAATGCGGGATCAGACCTCGTCTCCGGGAACAATCAGCTTAACGTCGCTCAGCGGATAGCTCGAGCAGGGGTGGATGAACGAGTACTCCTTGTCGGCGGCGCGCCGGCCGTCGGTGTCGGCCGGAATGAACACGTCCCCGCCGATGAGCTCGCTGCGGCAGAACGAGCATACGCCGCTGCGGCACTTGCTCGGCGGCTTCAGCCCCGCGCGCTCCATGGCGACCAGCAACGATTCCTCGCGCAGCGCCGGAATCTCGACCGTTTTGCCGTTCATGGTGACCGTCAACTTGAAGCTCTCCGGCACGTTCCCGGGATAGTCCGCGCGGTGCGTGACGTTTTTGATCTCGCCGAACACCTCGCGCCGGACCTGCTTTTGCGGAAGGCCGAAGATAGCGAGCTCCTTGGCGACGAATTCATACATCGCCTGCGGCCCGCAGATGAAGAACGAACACCGGCCGGGATCAACGTATTTTTTGATGAGTTCCGCCGTGACGAACCCCTCTTCCGCGCATTCGTCCTTTTCCCGGCAGAGGACGTACACGGCCTTGAACCTGCCGCCGCCGGACCGTTCGAGCGCGTCCAGTTCCTCCCTGAAAAGGATGTCGCTTCTGCAGTTGCAGCCGTAGAAAAGCGTGAACGAAACGGGGAAACCGTCCTTCTGAAACTGGCGCGCCATGCTGATAAACGGCGTGATGCCGCTGCCGCCGGCGATGCCGGCGATGTGCCTGCACTCGCGCAGGCGTTCGTAATAGAAGTGCCCCTCCGGCCCGGAAGCCTCCACGGCTGTGCCCGGCGCCCAGTTATCGAAGATATAGTCGGTCACAAAGCCCTTTTCCTGCTTTTTCACCGTGATCTGGTAATACCCCTTCAGCGATTCGGCGGCCGTACTCGCTCTCCTCTTCGCCCGCCGAATCGCTGAAGGGGAGAGCGAGTACGGCCGCGTGACCGGCACGCCGTTCACATCCGCCTTGATGCTCAAATACTGCCCCGCGCGGAAGTAGGCAAGCTCCGCCGTACCCTTCGTTTCGTCGGGGACAAGCGTGAACGTCCTGACCCCCGGCGCGATTTCAGCCGCTTCCCGGATCACAAGATGCTGCCGCACCGGATGCAGCCGGGCCGCGAGCGCGTTCATCGGCGGCACGCCGGCCGGACAGACGGGGGACGCTTCCCGGAATCGCTTTTTCCGTCCGGGGACGAGATGCTTAAAGTCGATCAGGTCGAGCACCGCGAGCGGCTTGACCTTTACCTTCAGTTTTTCAGCCATTTTTTCTCGCCTCCTTGCAATCCGCAACGGCGAGCCGTCCCGCGATCTCGCCGGTCTTATAGGAACTGCTGAACCCCTGCGACTGCCGCGAGAAGCCCCCCGCGAAGCGCAGGCCCCTGATTGGGTTTTCATCCGCGTCGTTGATGGTGAGCGACTTTGCGATCACGGAATCCCAGGGTTCGACCTCGTAACCATAGATGCTGCCGTTGTATTTGCAGCTGAAATTGGCGAACGTTTCCGGCGTTGCGATCTCGATCTCCTCGATGCTGTCCTTGAGGCGGACGCCCGTCGCGCGTTCAAACGTGTCGAGGATTTCCTCGGCGATGCGCGTCTTCTCCTCGAAATACGTTTCGGGCGTGACGGCCTTCCACATATCGCCGTCGTTGAGCACGGTGAAGGAAATGATGCAGGTGCCCGGCGGCGAGCACTCCGGAAAGACCTTGTTCAGGCAGGCCGTCGCCTGCGCCTTGGTCTTGCCGCGCGTGAAGAAGCCGCGGTAGCAGTCGGTCGTGTCCATGCTCTCGTAAATGAGATACTCGTATTCCGTGATACCGAGTTCCTCCGCGCTTTTATTGAGGCCGAGGTAAACGACAATGGCGCCGGGCCCCATTTTGCGCGCGTTGCAGATTTTGCAGCCCATTTCCGGTACTTCGCTTTTGGGGTAGATCAGCTTGGAATACACCGTGTGCTCGGAGGCGTTGGCCACCACGCAGTTTGCGCCGATGTATTCGCCCTTGCAGGTCTTTACGCCGACGACCCTGCCGTCTTCGACCAGGATCTGCTCGACGCGGGCGTTGTATTCGATCTGCCCGCCGAGTTCCCTGATCCTGCGCGCAAGCGCGACGGAGATCTCGTGCGAGCGATTGCGCGGCACGAAGGCGCGCAGTTCCAGCAGCGCGTAGATCATGACCCCGAAGATCGTGAAATTGACGTGCTCCATATCCACGGCGAGGTACGTCCAGTATGCGTTGAGGATCCGCTGCGCCTTTGCAGGCATCTTGAGGCTGTCGAGCACCTGCTGCTGCGTCGCCGCGCAGGTGCGGACAAAGTTGCCGTACTGGTTGAGCAGCACCTTTTTGTCCACGTGACCCTTGTTTTTGCCGAGGTAGACGAGCGCTTCGTAAACCTCCTTTGAAAGCGCGAGGTACTTTGTGACCGAATCGCGGCTGCCGGGGACGTATTCCTCGCGCTTTCAAAGGAGGTTTACGAAGCGCTCGTCTACCTCCTTTGAA
>DAOPLW010000137.1:0-4329 GCA_035391945.1 Oscillospiraceae bacterium
CCGGCCGCAGTTTCTTTTCTTCGTATGCCATAATTCCCGCCCTCCCTGACCACATGACTGCCAGAGTATATGCGAAAGGGAGAAAAAATAGAAACGGGACTAGGCGATATAATCGGCTTTCGCAAAGCCGACAACGCCGTCGAAGTCCACAGCGTCCCAGCCCTGCCACTCGCTAAGGACGCGGAGCTTCGCGCCGTGGTAGGCGCGGGCGACCACGCGCCCGCTGCCGGTGGAGGGACGGCCCCGGATGTTGAGAGAGCCGGACTTCAGCCGCACCGTGCCGGCGCGTTCGGGCCCCGGTACGAGGAAGGGAAGCTGTAAGTGCCGGATCGGCGCGAGAACAAGCGTGCGCGCGATGGCGTCGGCGATACATTTCATGTAATGGTTTCCCTCGCTGCAGCCAAAAACAGGATCGCTGCCCTCCTGCGGGGAGAGGCTGAGATAGACCAGCGGCATGAAAAACACCCCCGGCGCATTGTATGCGCCGGGGGTGGCGGAAGGTCGAAGAAGATGCTCCCGCTCTTTCGCCGCGCGGAAGGGTTTTGGCCGGGCACGCCGGATTCTGCCGGGCCGGACGGCCGATCGGTCCCCGGCCGGGGGAGCCCAAGGAAAAATATTGCGGAAGAAACCATCGGGGCTGCCGCCCGCGTGCCGTCAGGGCGCGCTTGGGACCGTTCTGCGCTGCTTCAAGAAAACGTATTTGGCCTGCACGGAGAACGCCGTCAGAGCTGCAGGCAAACAGCTTCGAATTCCTCGGCGGGCAGAGGCTTGTTAATGAGGCAGCCCTGGATCTCGGTGCATCTGAGCTGCCGGAGGACGGCGAGCTGCTCCGCGGACTCCACGCCCTCGGCGACGGTCTGAATCCCGAAACGGGCCGCCGCGTCGATGACGGTGCCGACCAGCATCCGGCTCTTCGCGCTCGAGAGGAGCCGGTCCACCAGACTTTTGTCGAGCTTGATCAAGGAAAAATCCAGCGCGGCAATGATCGAGAGGTTGGAGTAGCGCGCGCCGAAATCATCCAGCGCCAGCCGGAAACCGGCGGCGCTGAGCTTCCCGCCGATCTCCGCCACGGTGGTCCACTCGAATTCCCCGAGGGTTTCGGTGATTTCGATCTCGATCAGCGCGTGGTCCAGCCTGTGGCGGTCCACGATATCAAGGACCGTACGGACGATGCCCGGCTCGAGGACCGTCGCGCGGGAGAAATTGACGGAGATGGGGAAAAGCGGCTTTCCCGCGTCCCGCCAGCGGGCGAGGAGCCGGCAGACCTCCCCGAGGATGTGGAGATCGATGTAGCGCACGAGCCCGAGGCTTTCCAGGCGCGGGATGAACTGGCCGGGCAGCATCAGCCCGTTACCCGGCCGGCGGATGCGCGCGAGTGCCTCCGCGCCGGAGAGCGCGCCGCCCTCCGCTTTGACCCTCGGCTGCAGGTAGGCGAGCACGTCGCCGCGGCGGATGCTCTCTTCGAGGCTGCGCAGGACCTTGCTGCGCACGGCGCCGCGCCGCGCGTCCTCGGCTTTGCCGCCCTCCCGTTTTTCTGCGCGCATCAGCTCGTCCGCGTCCGCGACGAGTTTTTCCGTGTCGGATGTCGTATCCGACCAGGTGTAGCCGAAGGAGGTATCGAAATCCGCGTTTTGATCGAGGTCCGCGCGCGCGGCGCGCACCTGGGACAAAAACGCATCGTAGGCGATGTCGGGACAGGCGGCGAGAAAGGTCCCGCCCGCGTAGCGGTAGACGCAGTCCTCGCCGAAATGCACTTGAAGCGTACGGGCCAGTCTCGCGATGGCTTTGTCGCCGTAATTGCTGCCGTAATTCCGGTTGAGCGCCTGCAGGGCGTTGATGTCCGCCATCAGGATGCCGACGGAGGAAAAGGGCTGCGTCTTTGACCGCTCGGCAAGTGTCAGGAAGCGGTCGCGCAAAAGGGTGCCCGTCGGGAGATCATGGCTGCTCAGATAGGCGTGCCGGGCGGCGGACCGATTGGCGAAGAGCTCGCTGATCATGAAATAGGAGACGAAGGTCAGTAGCGTCAGGGTTCCGGCCGGCGCCGCCGGGTTGTCCACGCCGATAAAGCCGTATACCGACTGCCGGTGGACGAGCGGCGCAGCGCACAGGGAGCGCACGCCTTCCATGTACGCCGGGACGCCGCCGACCCCCGGCGTCAGGGTGGAGACATCCTGAAGGAAAAAACCCTGCGCGGTCCGGAAGAGTTCCGCGAACGGGGGAAAATCACCCGGAGAAAAGCGGGGAAGCGGCCCGGGACGGGACGGGGCGCCTGCCGCGTGCCACTCGTGCGTGCCCTCGAGGGTGACGCCGTTGTCCCGGAGCTGGAAGACATAGGCCCGGTCGGCCCCGCAATGGGCCCCGATCACTTCCAGCACGCGGTGGATCGCGGTGTCCAGATCTCCGCCGGAAAGCAGAAGCTGCGTGCAGCGCGCGAATGCCTCCGCGGTGGAGGGGTCTTCCCGGACGAAGAGATCGGCCGCCGCGTTGAGGACGGGCCTGCTGGCGGGGAGAATCCCCGCGCCGGCAAGCGTTTCCTCTTCGCCCAGTATGACAAGGGACCGGGATGCGTTCGCCCGGGAGAGCGCCTCGTTCGCGCCGGCACGCAGAAGGCTGATCTCCGCGCACCGCGCGGGAAGGATCGCCGCGCCCGCGAGAAGGACCGCGTCATGTTCGGCGGGGACGAGATAATAAAGCGGATTGCCCAGGAGATTGAAAAGCTGGGTGCAGGTTTCCCGGAGCCAGGCCTCGTCCGGAATGTCGTCAAAGAAGAGGAGAATGCTTCCGTCGGTATCGCGTCCGGCCAGATGGCGGTTGGAAAGGCCGGCGCGCAGCTTCCGCGTGATGGAGAGCACGAGCGCGTCGGCGCCGGACCTCCCGAAGCGCGCGGTCAGTTCGGGGACGTTGTCGACGCGGAGGATCATGACGGCGAAGCGGCCCTTTCCGTCCCGCGCGTCGGCGAGGATGCTTTCGGCAAGCCTCTGGAAAGAGGCGCGGGAGAAAAGAAGGCTGGCTGCGTCGCGCTCGGCGCGGATGCCCAGCGCCAGGACCCGCTTTTTCATCCGCTCGATGCTGCGCAGATACAAAAACTGATACAGGTCGCCTGTCTGCGGGTCGTGGAGCAGCCGGACGGCCCGCTCGGCCCAGAGGATGCGTCCGCTTTCGTCCGTGACGCGCAGCTCCTCGGAGAAAAAGCCCGTGCCGGAGGCGGCCAGGGCGGAAAGCGCGCTGCAGTTCAGGCGCTGCTGCAGGACGGAGCGTTCCTCGCTGTTCGGCATGCGGCCGAGCAGCCACCCTGCGACCTTGTCGTAGGTATCCATCTGCGCGAGCAGCCCGTCGTCCAGCCCGTCGATCGTCACCCATTCCGCGTGGTTGCGCGTGAGGTTGATCCGCGCCGCCGCGATAAGGTCGCAGGTGACAAGGGAGACGAAGCGGGACTCCTGCTCGAAGGCAAAGCGCATGTCGCCCTCGCTCTCAAGAGGCGAGATAAGGCCGATTGCCTGGTACGGGCGGCCGTCGGTGTCCGGAAGCGACCGGTAGGAGAGGCGGCAGAGCGCGTAGCCTCCGCCGCATGTTTTCAGGCGGAGGACCGCGGCGCCCTCCGGAACGCCGGCAAAGATCCCGTGAAACAGGTCCCGGCCGGCCCCCAGCGAGTCCGCGTGGACGACGCCGGTGAGAAGCATGCTCTTGGGCAGCTCGGAAAAAGTTGCCTGCGGCAGCGCGTAGTGCGTGATGGCCGCGGGCGAAAAAGTAAGGCTCTACTCCAATATTAGTGGATAGATAAAGTTTGTGATATACTGGCTTGGGTGATAAGTGATGGTCGATAACTTCGCAAAAATGATAGCCGGTTCCCTTAACTTAGAAGAGCCTTGGTTTGTCGAAAGAGCCGAGTTCCTTATGGAAGAACAGCAAGTTCACATCTACGTCAGCGTCAGAGAGAATGCGGTCTTGGCCTGTCCCTGCTGCGGAGGCCCGACGACGCGTAACGGCTATGAGCCAAATGAACGCATCTGGCGGCACGGAGACTGTATGTTCTATCTGAGCTATGTCCATTGCAGGCGGCCTCGTGTGCTGTGCCCCAAGTGCGGAACGAAGCAGGTAAACGCCCCTTTTGAGAGGAAGAACAGTCGCTTTACGTTGCTGTTCGAGGGATACGCCATGCTCATCCTTGCCGATATGCCAAGGGCTAAGGCGGCGGAAGTCCTCCGCTGCGATGAGAAGTCTCTGGCGACGATACTCAACTATTGGGTGGATGATGCCGTGAAGAGCAGATCTCTGGACGACGTGGAACGGCTCGCCATCGACGAGACTTCGTTCCGTCGCGGTCATAGC
>DAOPLW010000138.1:0-4320 GCA_035391945.1 Oscillospiraceae bacterium
TGGACGGAGAGCGGCTCACCGTCGTGAGCCTCAAGCCCTCCTCGCAGCCCATTTTGTACGTTTATATGCTGGACATTTCCGGTTCCATTCCAGCTGCGCATTTTGCCGCGGCGAAAGAGGCGATCCTCACCACCTGCCGCAACATGGGGGAGAACGACCGTCTGATTTTGCTCACCTTCGGTAACGAAGTGAATGTCCTCCTGCAGGGCGGCGAGAGCTACGACACTGTGCGCTCGGTGCTCGATCCTCTCGAGGCGAAGGACCGGAACACCAAGTTTTACGACGCCATGGACAAGCTCATCGAAATCGCCTACCCGGTGGAGGACATGCGCCGGATCGCGGTCGTCATCTCCGACGGCATCGACGACACCGACGCGGGCATGACGCAGGAGGAGCTCGAAGCGCTCCTCACGCGCTGCGGCATCTCGGTGAACGCCCTGTGCATCGACACCTCCTCGGAGGAAAATGTGGAGCGCTTCCGCGGCTTTATGCACCTGACCGGCGGGGAGCTTTACCTCTTTGGTCCGGACGATGCCGCCGAGGTTCTCGAGGAAATGGTCGACCGCCTGGACGACGGCTGGCATCTGGTCCTCGCGGCGGAGGACAACGTGGCCGACGGCAGCACGCGCACGCTCTCGATCGATTTTGGCGGCGAGACGCAGGTGGCGACCGAGGTCTCTCTGGACAAGAGCACCGCGGACACGACGCCTCCGGAGGTGCTCTGGGCGGAGTACGACCGGTCGGCGGGCCGCATCACCATCGCGTTCAGCGAGGCGGTCCGGGAGGCGGACGTGCTTTCCCACTATACGCTGCGCGCGGACGGCGGCAAGGACGTGCCGCTCTCTTCCGTCTCCTACTCCGATACGGACGGCTGGCGCGCCGTCCTTACGCCGGGCGAGGCGCTGAGCGACAGCAGCGTCTATACCCTCTCCATATCCGGCCTCACGGACGCTTCCCAGGAGAAAAATCCCCTCTCCGTCACCCGGAAGCTCTACCCCGCCGGCACCGCCCAGAGCGCTTCCCCCGTGCCCGCGGAAACGCCAGACGCGGACAGCGACCTTTTCCCCATGATCCTCCTCGGCGCCGCGGTCGTCCTCGTTGTCGCCCTCGTCGGCCTCATCGTATTTCTCATCCGGCAGAAAAACCGGCCGGCGGCTCCGGCCAAACCTGAGAAAGCAAAAAAAGAGGCGAAAAAAGACCCTTCCGTCCCGCGGGAAAAGCAAACCGCAAGATTTATGTTTACCAAGGGGGAGAAAAAAGACTGACCCCCGGCGGTCTAAAAAGGAGTGCATCCGCCGATGCCCATCAGCCGTATGGACGAGAGCCCCCGCCCGAACGGGCAGGGGCTTTCCGGGTTGCCCGCAGAAGCGCCCCGTTTCCCGCTCGACCTCCTCTCGGGCGCCGTCGTATGTACCGGCGCGGAGCCCGGCTATCCGCTCCGCTTTGTCAACGACGCGTTCCTCTCCCTCCTCGGATACACCCGCGAGGCCTTCTGGGCCGCCACGGGAGGATTTTATGCGCGCTGCATCCATCCGGACGATCTGGCCCGGGTGGAAGAGGCCCTGCGCGACGCGCGCGGAAAGGGCGGCCGCTGCACCGTCAGCTACCGGGCGCTCGACCGCGCGGGCAAGCCGATTTGGCTCCGGGATTCGTCGCGTCTCGTGACCGACGACGCCGGGGAGTCGTTCCTCATCTGCCTGTGCACGGACATCACGGACATCCTCGCGCTCCAGAAGGAGCTCGAGGACGGCCGAAACGTCTTAAGCGAACTCACCGAATCCCTGCCCTGCGGCATCTGCCGGACGCTCGACGACGCGGACCTCACCATCCTCTACGCCAACGAGGCCTATTACCAGATGTTCGGCTACACCCCCGAGGAGGCCCGGGCGGCAGGATTCCTGAGCGGCCGCTTCATCCTTTCCGACGACCAGCTGGCCCTGATCCACGCCGCCACGCGGGAGAACATTCAAAACGGGCGTCTCTATTATGAGATCGAGCTGCGTCACCGGGACCGCGGAGGCCGGACCCTGTACACCCTCGCACACTGCCGCTATCTTCCGGAGTCCGGCCAGATCAATACCGCCCTGGTGGATATCACCGCCCGGAAGAGCGCGGAGGAACAGCTGCGCATCAGCGAGGAACAGTTCCGCATCGCGGCGGAGCAGAGCGCGAACCTGGTGCTGCGCTACGACATCGCGACCGGGACCGCCTACCAGACGCCCGCCGCCGCAGCGGAGTTCGGCCTGCCGGCCGTCACGGAGAACATCCCGGAGAGCTTTCTCGCCGCGGGAGACGTGGACCCGGAGAGCGCGCCGGTCTACTTCGGCTTTTTCGATTCGATCCGCCGCGGCCTCCCGAAGGGAAGCTGCGAGGTGCGTCTGCGCCGCGCGGACGGCTCCTCCCGCTGGTACCACGGCGAATTTACCACCATCTTTCACGCGGACGGCGCGCCGCTCCAGGCGATCATCTCCTTCTCCGACTGCACGCAGCAGCGGGAGCGGCAGCTGGCTTACGACAAATGGCAGAAGACCGTCTCGGAAATGATCGCCACGAGCACGATCTATGCGGAGTTCAATCTCACGCGCGACCTCTGTGAACGCGAAGAGGGCGAGACGGCCTACCTGGTCCCGGAGCAGGCGCGCCGCAGTCTGACCGAGATGACGGCCTATGCGCTCGGGCATTTCATCTATTCCGAGGACGCCACGGCCTATCGGAATTTTTTCAGCCGCGAACGCCTCCTGACCTGTTTTTTCAGCGGCTTTCTCTCCGACCGGATGGACTGCCGCTTCGTCTCCGGCGCCGCCGCTCCCGTCTGGTTCCACATCGAGGTCCAGATGGCGCAATACCCGTATTCCACGGACGTGAAGGCCTATATCCTCTTCCGGAACATCGACGAGGAAAAACGCCGGGAGCTGCGTCTCAAGCAGCTTTCCACCATCGACGCGCTCACGGGCGCGCTCAACCGGGCCGCCTTTATTGAACAGACGCAGGCCATTCTCGCGCAGGTCCCCTCCGACTTCCACGCATTCGTCATGATCGACATCGACCATTTCAAGCAGGTCAACGACCGGCTCGGCCATGCCAACGGCGACCGCGCGCTCCGCGAAGTCGTCCGCGATCTCACGACCATTCTCCGCACGGGCGACCTCATCGGGCGGATCGGCGGAGACGAATTCATGCTCTGCATGCGGAGCATCCCGTGCGACGACGTGGTGGCCAAACGCGCGGAGCTGATCGTTCATCTGATGGAACGGCAGGTCGCGGACGGCGTCTCCATCTCCGGCAGCCTCGGCATCGCCGTCTATCCGCAGGACGGGCTCTCCTTCGAGACGCTGTACCAGAACGCGGACAAGGCGCTCTATCAGGCGAAGGAGCAGGGCCGCGACCGCTACCTCTTCTACCACGCGGACATGAGAGACGCGTACGCAGCTCCGGCCGCATCACCCGACGGAGAAGCGGACGGCGGGCATCTCACGCCGCTTCTGCAGCAAAACGCCGAACTGCTGCGCTACCAGAACGAATACGAGCGCTATCATCTCATCGCCACGAGTATGGACGTGTGCCTCTTTGACTGGAACTACGAGACGGGGGAGGGTTACTCCTCGAAAAATTTCAGTCAGTACCTCCTCGGGCGGGAAAATCCCGAGGACATCTTCTCCGGCCGCATCCCCGACGAGGCCATCCATCCGGACGACCGCCTCATCCTCCGGACCAGCCTGATCTCCCAGTTCTCAGACGGCAAGCCCTACTGCGAGACCACGCTGCGCCTGAAACGCGCGGCCGGCGGCTACGACTGGTGCCGGCTGACCGTCTCCTGCCTGCGGGACAAGGACAAGGCAATCAAGAGGTTCATCGGCATCTTGGTCAAGGTGGACGCGATGCGCGAGGACGCGAGCGCCGGGCCGGACGCGCTTTCTCCTCCTCTGCCGGACGGTTTCCTGCTCTTTGAGGCGGGTGAGCAGATCACGGTTTTCTATGCCAGCCCCGGGCTCTGCCGCTCCATGGGATACGATGCGAGCACCTGCCCCCGCGACGGCCGGACCCTCTTCGCCCTCATCCATCCGGGCGACCGCATGCGCTTCGAGCAGAAGCTGCGGCTCGCCGCCGCCTCGGACGACCCGATCGGGATGGATCTGCGCATCTCTTCGGCCGACCGGCCGGCGGAATACGGCATACGTCAGGTCCGCGCCCTGCGCATCCCTTACGGCGCCGGAGAAAAGCCGGTACTCCTCGCGCTTGTCACCGACATCACGGAACTCGCCCAGTGCGTCAGGAACCTGCGCGCGGACACATTCAAGCTGCGCAGCCTCACGGATATGG